>DASPRR010000152.1:0-16446 GCA_035624375.1 Thermodesulfobacteriota bacterium
GCCATCGCTACTGGACCGGGAGAATTCCTGGGGAAGGAAGCCGTCGAGGGCAGGGCGGCTGACCTGGCCAAGGACCTGGCGCGGGCGATAAAGGAAAAGCGTCGCTATCCGGCCACGGACCGGGACCTCCGTTTTTACCAATTCATGGGGGCTTTGGTGAAAAGCGAGAAAGATACCTTGATGAAGCATGATTTCAAGCATTGGCAGGAGCATGGGTTCTATGACAGCTTTGAAAAATATATCCAGCAGTCAACCACCGAGGTCTCCTTCGACCAGGGGGTGCGCGACGCCTGGATCAAAGAAATGATTCAAGAACAGAAGGCGAAGAAAAGCGGGAAATCCGCAATTCCGAAAAAGGAACCCGGCGCGGCGCGCCCATTGCCCAAAACCTGCCGGGAGTTAATTCAGTCCATGCCCCAGGGCTTCCAGCCGGAAGCGGCCGGAGACCTGACAGCAAAACTCCAGTTTGAGGTCCAGGGCGAAGAGAATTTCGTCTCTCATCTGAAGATTGCCGGAGGGGCCTGTACTTACCAGGAGGGCCCGGCCGATAAACCGAATCTGATCATCAAAACTCCCGCGGATGTATGGTTGAAGATTTCCCGGGGCGAGTTGAGCGGCCAGAAGGCGTTCATGGAAGGGCAGTACAAAGTTGAGGGAGATATGACTCTCCTGATGAAATTGAACCGGCTCTTTTCGGCTTAGGCACCAAGAGACTGTGTCGTAATTCGTCATGCCGGCGGAAGCCGGCATCCAGGATTCAAGTAATTAGAATAAAATCAAACACTGGATTCCGGCTTTCGCCGGAATGACGCCCTTTCCCTTAATTGCGACACAGCCCCAAGGGGAGGGAGAAAAATGGAAAATCAGGAAGCTTACCGAAAGTCCAAGGGGCGGGTGGAGGCCAAGTTCGGGGTCTACTGGCATTTGACCGTGTACCTGGTAGTTATCGCGGTCCTGGTTATCATCAATCTCAGTAGCCGGCCTGAGTACCTGTAGTTCAAATGGCCCCTCTTCTGATGGGGAATCGGGGTCTTTTTCCATGGCCTGGCGGTATTCCGCATTTTTTCGGGCAGATTGGCAGCCAGGAAGGAAAGAATGATTCGGGAGGAGATGAAAAAGCATTTTCAACGGTAAGAACACTGCGATAGGGATTATTTTAGCCATGCACGGTAAACCTTCCGCGAACTGGAAACCCAGGGCCGCCCAGTAATCAAGGTATCCCCAGGGCTGAAAAAGGAAGGAGTCAGTGATGAAGAACCTTCTCCTCGCGATTCTCATGATCATGGCCTTTCCGCCTCTCCTGCGGGGGCAGTCTCCTCTCCCGAAATCCGAACCGGACGTAGCCCTGGTCTTTTCTTCCACCGTTCAGGGCGAGGTGGAGCCCTGCGGGTGACAAGCGAGTCAGCTTGGCGGTCTGGCCAAGCGAGCGAGCTTCGTCGAGAATCTGCGGGGCGAAAGGAGGGAGGTTATTCTCGTGGACACGGGGGATCTTCTCTATTCCCGTGACTCCGTGGAGACCCCCAACGCGAGGCAGATCGGGAACCTCAAAGCCGAACTCTACATGAAAGCTTACAATCTCATGGGCTACGATGCTTTTACCCCGGGGGAGCTGGACCTTTCCTTCGGCGTGGGAGACCTCATCAAAATGAGCCAACAGGCCAACTTCCCCCTCCTAGCGGCCAATCTCATCCACACAGGGTCGATGCAGCCCGTTTTCAAACCTTATGTAATCAAGGAGGTCGGGGGGATCAAGATCGGCATTTTCGGGCTTGTCTCCGGCCAGTCTTCTCCATGGGGTCCCCCCGAGGAGAAGGACAAATTCAAGATCACCGACCCTTTCGAGGCGGCGAAAAATGCGGTGGGCGTGTTGAAGAGGGAGTGCCGGCTGATCGTGGCCCTGGCGCACATGGAGGCCGATGAGCAGAAACTTCTCGTGGAAAGAGTGCCAGGAATCCATTTCGTCATTAACGGCCACTTGAGCCATGCGCATTCCACCCCGCTGCTGGTGGGACAGTCCCAGATTCTCATCGCCGGGGCCCGCGGTGAGTACCTCGGTCAGGTGGATCTTTTTCAGCAGAAGATGAAGATCTATTCCCGTTACCAGCTGAACGCTCTGAAGGCGGATTGCGCGGAAAAACCGGAAGTCCAGGCCTGGGTTGCCCAGTACAAGGACCGATTGCAGAGTGTCCAGCAGCCCCTGACGATGGCAGGCGGGCCTCCTATGGGTCCGTCCGGTTCTGCTTCCATCTTGGCCGTTCCCCAGCTCCTCGCCTTCATGGGGGAAAAGAGCTGCCAGACCTGCCATCCCCGCGAGCACGAGCACTGGGCGACGACCGCGCATGCCCGGGCCTACTGGACGTTGGTCGAGAGAAACAAAGCTTCCGATCCCTCCTGCCTACCCTGCCATACCACGGGGTACGGTTCTTTTCAAGATCCCCGCGCCCGATTCGAAAATGTCCAATGTGAAGCCTGCCATGGCCCCGGGGAAGCCCATCCCAACGTGCGGAAAGGCATGGAGAGAGCGGAAGAATACGAATGCCGCAAGTGTCACACCGCAACGAACAGCCCGAGCTTCAATTTTGATATTTATGTGCGGGGAATTATCCATCCTCGATGAACGAACGCTCCGGAACATCTTTACGATGACAAACGGAAAGGAGGAAGTCTAAAAAAATGAAGAAGGCATGCCAAAGAATATTAGTGACGGTATTAGCCTGCGCCGGCTTCTTCTTGCTGCCGGGACTTCAACATGCTTCCGGACAAACGACCTTTCAGGCCTATGCCCAGCCCCAGGCAATGCCCGCCTTTTTGCTGGAGGATCTGCAGGGAAAGCGAGTGGATATCCGGGACCATCGAGGCCAGGTCATTCTTTTGAATTTCTGGGCTACCTGGTGTCCGAACTGCCGCCAAGAGGGTCCTTCCATAGGCAAGTTATACGCTCTGTATAAGACCCGGGGTTTGATTCTATACCGCATCGACAGTAAAGAAGACCCCCAGACCGTCCGGCAGTTTCTGGAGAAAGAATCCCTGGAGTTCCCGGTTCTTCTTGACCGGGACGGGAGGGTGGAACGGCTTTTTGGAGTGTGGGTGCATCCGACCAGCTATTTGATCGGCCGCAAGGGAACGGTGCGCTACAGGGTCATGGGGGTCGGGGATTGGACCAGCCTGCAAGGCACGAGCGTCATTGATCAACTCCTAAGCGAGAGGTGAGAGATGAAAGAAAAACTCTTTTTTCCGGTTTTGATCCTGGCCTTTCTGGGGGTTTCCGGTTGCGGAGGGGTGATTCCAATCATGGGAGAAAAAGCCCCCATCCCCCTGCAGAAAGCCAATCCGGAAGCCGTTTGGGTGGAAAATGAAGGGTTGCAGATCGTATGGGAAGATGCCAAGGACGCCCGGGATTTCTACCGCGGAGGGGTGCAACGAAAATCCCAGGCGGAAAAACGGTTCCAGGAAAAAGGCTATCCCGAGGCCCTGAAATTTTACCAGGTTTCCAATGATTTTTTTACCAAACTCTTAACGTACCTGAATGAGGACATGGCTGAATTTACCCTCTATGAAGGAACCGATATCCTCTTTTTCCCCAATCTCCTCCTGGCCGACAATCACCTCAAGATCGGTCTGATCCAGCGGGAGACGGGGCATGAGGCCTCCGCGCAGAGTAGTTGGAAAAAGGCTCAAGGGTGGGTTCAAAAATCCCTGCAGTCGGAGAAGACGGAGTGGGGCCTGTCACTGGAGAAGGAAGTCATGAGTTTGTTGGGAAGTAAGAAGAATTGATTCTTCGGCCTGCGATGGGCCGATCCTGCGACATTGGGCATCGATTCAGTAGCGCAACGAGGTGTAAAATGGAGAGGAAGAAAAGTGCAGGGTAGGAAGGAATTAGTGATCGTCAGGCGGTGAAAGCGACCTTTGATTCTTACGAGGTGAGGGAGAAAAAATAGAAACGGAGAAGAGAAAGGCGGGAGGGGGCCATTGCAGAATTCCAAATTTTCCCGATTCACCCTCCTATGTTCTTCGATACCGACTAGGCGCGGGAGGAAGCAGGATTATCCCTCAAGGTTTCCTCCCGTTGAAGCGAGAATCGGAGAATGAAATTCAGGGATCGAACCAAATTAAGGTTTAGAATCCTTCTCCTCCTGGGAGTCGCCAGCGGGATGACCGGGTGGATATATACCGGCCTGATTCAGCCTTCTTCATCCGGTCATCATCCCTGGGTCGGCATTTTCACGGGAGTCGGGGTTGGCGTGACCATCGGCGGCAGCGAGTTATTTTTCCTCCGCGCCTGGATTAAGAGGAAAAGTTTTGCGGTTGCTCTGTTAATCAGGACGGCCTATTATTTAACGGTCATTATGGGTATCGGCTTTACCTTGTGGGGATTCGGGGAGGAAGGAGGATTCATTGGCTTATCTTTGGGACAATTATGGGGGTATCATGATGCGATCCTTTTCTCCCTTCTTAAATCCTTTGCCTTCTCGCTTTTTTTCCAAATCAATGGACTCATCGGGGGGAGAGTTCTCTTATCCTTTTTTACCGGCAAGTATCATCAGCCCGTGGAGGAAAATAGAATCTTCATGTTTCTCGACTTGAAATCGTCGACGGCTATTGCCGAAAAGATCGGGCATATCCAGTTCCATAAATTCATCAACGATTTTCTTCATACCATCTCCGAGCCCATTATTGCCAATAAGGGCGAAATCTATAAATACGTGGGCGATCAAGTCATCATTACCTGGAAGTTGAAAGAAGGGCTTAGGGAGAATCAATGCCTACGCTTATTCTTTGAAGCTTCGGACCGCGTTGACCGGGAAAGAGATTCATTTGAGAAGAAATATGGAATTGTGCCAGAATTCAAGGCGGGAATGCATTGTGGGAGAGTGGTCTCCGGGGAAATGGGAGACACCAAGAGAGAAATTGCTTTCCTGGGAGACGTTATTAACACTACCGCGCGGATCGAAAAGGAATGCAGTCCCAAATCGCGGAGGCTCTTGATCTCGAGCGATGTTTTTAAGAAATTGCATCTGGGGGAAGAGTATCGCCATGAGGAGATGGGAAATATTCAGCTGCGGGGGAAGACGACAGGAATCGACTTGTATGCCATCGAAAGAAATTCTCGAGAAGAGGGAGTTGCCGGGCCTCATCTAGGGATCGGAACTCCTTCGCGCGGCAAAGCGGGGCCTTAAGCTGCGGGGGGATCGGGTAATCAATCGTTGCCTCGCCAAACGATCCGGCCCAATGTTTCGGATAAACTTTACGGGGGGGACCGATAATTCATGGAGACGGCCTTTTTTCTGGGTTTAACTTCGGGCGGATCCTGCCTGGCCAGCTGCGGCCCTCTCGCCGCGGCGTTGCTGGCGTCCGAAGAGATTCCCTTGCGACGCAGCAGCGCTCTCCTTTCCGTCTTCCTTTCGGGGAGACTCCTCGGGTATCTCTGCTGGGCGGTTCTGTCCTGGCTTCTGGGATGGCTGATCTCTCAAAGCACGAAAGGGTTTGCCCTCTTCTCCGCCGCGGATTTGGCGCTGGGGGCCTGGCTGATTTATTACGGAATCCGCCCACCCGTTCCCTCTCATGGCAGCTGTCCGGGCTCGACTTTGAATTCCTTGAATCAATCTGGGAGCAGGCATGGGGCGTTTTTTCGGGGGGGGCTCTGGGGGTTTCTGAGCGGCCTGCAGGTCTGTGCTCCATTTTTAACCGCCTTTGCCGAAGCAGCCAGAACCGGAAGCTTGGGCGGCTCGCTCCTTTTTTTCCTTCTTTTTTACCTGGGGACGGGAATTTGGTTCATTCCCTTCCCGTTTATCGGAACTCTCGGACGTTTCCGCCAGATCGCCCAGGTGGCCCGTTTCCTGACTCTGCCGCTGGGCGCTTATTTTATCTATTCGGGAATCATTTCGATAGCAGGAGGAATGACATTCTATGGATGAGATGCTGGCAAAGACAAAGGATCGGATTCCGCCGGTGCCGGGACTGGAAAAGAGCTGGGGAACCTCTCTGCTCTGGACCCTTCCCATGGTCCTCTGGGCCCTGATGATGTTCTCCAGGGGATTTTTTCAAGGTGATTTGGCCCAGAAGCTTTCCGTCATCATAACCGTAGGCTTTCTAGCCGGAATATTCTTCTGGATGATAAAATCCGGCGAAACCTACCGGCCGCGCCGGACTTTTTACGTCGCCCTGGGGTTTCTCTTCCCGGTGGGTTTCATCTCCGAGCTCATCGCCCAGCGGGGGTCGATGAGCATTTCTCTGGAGCAGATGCTCCTCGGCAATACCCCCTTCTGCCACCTGGCCCTTCCCATGATGGCGCTCCCCGCCGTTCTCTCCAAAACCATCATCTTTCCCGGAAGCATCCTGCCCAAAGCCGAAAACCCGCATGCCTTCGGGGCCGTGCTGGCACTGTGGGTGGGGGCGACCCTGATTTTGGGCCGGGGCTGGTGCAGCTGGGGATGCTTCTTCGGCGGAATCGAGGAAGGGTTCGCCTCTTTGCGGAAAAAGCCCCTTTGGCCGAAGATCGACCGGCGATGGACCCTCCTTCCCTGGGCGGTGCTGACTTTGGTAGTCGTAGGGACGGCAATTTCCCTTGCGCCTTTTTATTGCCAATGGCTCTGCCCCTTCAAGACCGTAACCGAATTCCCCGCCGTGACCTCCGTGCAGACCGCCATACAGTTTGGAATCTTCACGACCCTCTTTGCGGGGATCGTAGTCGTCCTTCCCCTCTTGACCAAGAAGCGGACCCAGTGCTCTTTCTTTTGCCCCCTGGGCCCGGTTCAGGCCTTGGCCAACAAGATCAACATCTTCGAGCTGAAGACCGACCCTGAGCGCTGCGTTTCCTGCGGGCTTTGCGAGAAAGCCTGCCCGTTCATGGCTGTTGAGCGGGGAGAAGGAAAGGAAAGGCAAGTAAACATGTACTGCGCCCGGTGCGCTGCCTGTGCCGATGTTTGCCCGAAGGGGGCGGTCCGCTTCCGCATCAAAGGGACTCCGTTTACGGTCAACGCCGCTGCCCCGCGCATGATGTTCCTGCTGGCCACCTGGAGTTTCGCCACCATGTTCGGCGGAAGCATCATCGCCAATAGTCTGTCCAAAATCGTCGGGCATCTTTTATAAGAGAGGGAATCACATGAAAAGACTGCTTCTGTTCCTGGGATATGGGGCCGCAGCCCTGACGATCCTCTTCGCCCTGGCTCTCCCGATCAAGGGTTTCCCGGTTTTCCTGTCGGCGCTCGGGAACTTGGGCCTCAAGATCGCCCCCTGGTACTCGGGCGGCGAGGTGGCCTCGACACTCGATCGGGGCAGCTACCAGATTAAGGTTTATCATCCTGTCTATCCGGCGCTGGTGGGGGAAGGGGAAAAGGGATTTGTGCAATTGGTGTGGCAGCCAAGGAGCGCTTTGCCTCCTCGGGTCCAGGAGGAGATCGACCTGAACGGGGATGGCAAGCCGGACTGCGAGGTTTCTTTTTCCAACCCCCCGGAAGAAGCCGGCGCCCCATTGCTTACCGTAAATCCCAAGTCTCCCTGGGTTTCTCCCGTGCATAATTCTCCCACTACCTCTTTCGAAGGGATCCTCGTCGAGAGAGTGAAGGACGCCATGTATGTCCGCATCCCCCTAAAAAAAATGGGCTCATCGTAGGCGAAGTATCCAGCCCAGCCCCGAAAGGGTCACAGAAAGGCATGATTGCTCTTGATCAATTGCCCGTTTTGAGTGATATTATTAATTCACATGGGCAATCCAGATCACTCGATAAAGATGAAAGCAGAAGGCCTGAATTTTTTTTACGGGGCCTTTCAGGCATTGAAGAAGGTAAACCTCGAGATAAAAGAAAGACAAATCACCTCCCTTATCGGCCCGTCCGGTTGCGGAAAGTCCACCTTCCTGCGTACTCTTAACCGAATGAATGACCTCATCCCCTACAGCCGGGTTATCGGTACGGTGCTGCTGGATGGGAAGAACATCTATGACCCCGAGGTCAATCCCGTCAACCTGCGCCAGAGGGTGGGAATGGTCTTCCAGCGACCCAATGCCTTTCCCAAATCCATCTTCGAAAACGTGGCCTTCGGCCCCAAGGTTTTGGGCAACCGGCACAAATCCGACCTGCAGGAGATTGTGGAGCGAAGCCTTCAGGGGGCCGCTCTCTGGAATGAGGTGTCCGATCACCTCCAGCATCCGGCCACGGAACTTTCTCTCGGGCAGCAGCAACGACTCTGTATTGCCCGGGTTCTGGCCATTCAGCCTGAAGTGATCCTCATGGATGAGCCTTGCTCGGCTCTGGACCCCCAGGCCACTCTGCGAATCGAAGAGCTGATGCAGGAGCTGAAGGAGAAATACACCATCGTCATCGTGACCCACAACATGCAGCAAGCGGCCCGCGCCTCGGACTGGGTAGGTTTTTTTCTCCTCGGGGAGCTGCTGGAGTACGGCCCCAGCAAGGAGATTTTCACCAACCCCAGGGACCCACGGACGGAGAGTTACATTACGGGAAGATACGGATAAAATGACGCCCACCAGAGCGACTCTACGGATTCTTTCTCTGGCTCTCTGCCTCTCCCAGATTCTCCTACCCGGCTGCCACCGGAAACAGGGCGGGGTGTCCGTGGTGGGCTCGACTTCTGTTCAGCCCTTTGCCGAGGCCTTGGCCGAAGAATTCATGGTCGGCCATTCGGCGGAAAAAATCTTCATCCAGGGCGGCGGCTCAACTGCCGGGATCCAGGCGGTCTTTACGGGTGCTGCCCAGGTGGGGATGTCTTCCCGGAAACTGGAGGAGAACGAAAAGGCGCTGATCGCCGTTCCCATCATTTACGACGCCATTGCCGTAATCGTCCATCGGACTAATTTCCTGGACAGCTTATCCATGGACCAAGTCCGGGAGATTTATGCCGGGAGAATCACCCGCTGGAAAGAGGTAGGCGGCACGGATCGGGCCATCACCGTGGTGACCCGGGAGGAGGGGTCGGGCACCCGGGAAACCTTCCAGAACCTGGTCATGGGAAAGAAGGAAGAGATCAGCCTGGGGGCTCTGGTCCAGGATTCCAACGGGGCCATCCGGCAGGTCGTGGCCGATGACCCTAATGCCATTGGGTTCATCTCCCTGGGGCTGGTGAACGAACGGGTGAAGGCCCTGAAGCTCGACGGAACTGAGCCTACCGTCGAAAATGTCCGGGCTCATCGCTACCAGATCGTCCGTCCTTTTCTCTTTGTGTTTAAGGCCCCCCCGCAGGGGATCGCCAAAGAGTTCCTGGAGTACGTGCTGAGCCCGAAAGGACAAAAATTGCTTATGCAGGAAGGGCTGGTCAGCATGGATCAAAACCTCCCGAGCGAGGCACGGAAATAGACGGATGAATAAAGAAAAATTCCTGGAAAGAGGGTTCCTCCTGGTGGCCCTCTCCTCCATTTCGGTCCTGGCCCTGATCGCCTTTTTCATATTCGAAGAGGGCCTTCCTCTCATGTGGAAGGTCGGCCTCCAGTCCTTCCTTCTGGGGGATCGTTGGTTCCCGAGCAAGGGTTCTTTCGGGATTTTCCCCATGATCGTGGGTTCTTTCTGGGTGACGTTGGGAGCGCTTGTCGTGGGCGTTCCCCTGGGACTGGCCTGCGCCATTTTCCTCTGCGAGTTGACGTCTCCCAAGGTGGGCATGGTCTTGCGTCCTATGATCCAGCTCCTGGCCGCCATCCCCTCGGTCATCTATGGATTCTGGGGGTTGATCGTGCTCGTGCCGCTCATCCGAAACCACCTGGGGGGTCCGGGTCTGAGCATTCTGGCCGGGTCCTTCGTTCTGGGGATCATGATCCTGCCCACCATCATCAGCATCTCGGAAGATTCTCTTCGGGCCTTGCCGCGGATTTACAAGGAAGGGGCGCTTTCTCTTGGCGCGACTCACTGGCAGACGATCTGGCGGGTCCTGCTGCCCGCTGCCCGCTCGGGAATCGTGGCCAGCATTATCCTGGGGATGGGGAGGGCGCTCGGGGAGACCATGGCCATGATCATGATCCTGGGAAACGCGGCGCAGATGCCCCATTCCATCCTGAACAGCGCCCGGACCCTGACGACGAATATCGGCATTGAAATGGGCTATGCCTCGGGGGATCACCGAGCGGCTCTCTTTGCCACGGGTGTCGTCCTTTTCTTCATCATCATGGGCCTGAACTCTCTGGCCCTGGTCATTTCCCGGAAGGGGAGGGCGTGAGGTGAAAATCTCCCGTCATTTTACCCAGGAAATAGCCAGGGTGGTGATCGGGGTCGCGGCCTTCTCCACCCTGGCGGTCATGTTCTGGATCCTTTACCAGGTCCTGCGGGAAGGGCTGCCCCTTTTGCATCTCAGTTTCTTCGTGGAGCCCCCCCGCGAAATGGGCCGGGCCGGAGGGATCTCTTCCACCATCATCGGCACCCTGGCCCTGACCGTGGTGGCCATTGTAATCGCCACCCCGCTGGGCGTGGGGACGGCGATCTTTCTTCGGGAGTACACCCGGGAAAGCCGGATCAGCCGGGTGATTCGCTTCGGAACCGATTGCCTGGCCGGGGTTCCCTCCATCATCTTCGGCCTCTTCGGGTTCGTTTTCTTTGTCATCTTTCTAGGCATGGGGTGGTCCATCCTTTCCGGAGGACTCACGCTGGCTGCGATGATTCTCCCCACCATCATCTGCACGGCGGAAGAGGCCATCAAATCCATCCCCTATTCCTTCCGGGAGGTGAGTTATGGTCTGGGGGGGACCCGCTGGCAGACCATCCGGAGAGTGGTTTTGCCCAACGCTTTTCCGGGGATTCTGACTGGGGTTCTTCTGGGAGTCGGGCGGAGCGTGGGGGAGACTGCGGCCGTCATCCTCACCGCGGGTTCATCTTTCCTGATGCCCGATTCCATCTTTTCTCCGATCCGCACCATGGCTGTCCATTTCTACATTCTGGCCCGGGAGGGGATCTCCATGGAGATGGCCTATGCCACGGGGGCCGGTCTGATTATTTTGATCCTGATCATTAACACCGTGGCCAACTGGCTCCTGTTCCGTTATGTCCATAGAGGTTGAGAAAAGATCGAGGATGGAAAATCAATTTAAAATCGTCATCCGGGATTTTGAGGTCTATTACGGATCGGCGATGGCCTTGAAAGGCCTCAACCTCTCCATCCGGCCTAGCCAAATTTTCGCCGTTTTGGGCCCGGCCCGAAGCGGGAAGACCACTTTACTGAAAAGCCTGAACCGCCTCACGGACCTTATCTTCGGAGCGAATCATAGAGGGCAGATTTTTATCGACGGTCAGGAAATTTATGGGGAGAACGTGTCCCTTCCGGAATTACGGCGGAGGGTGGGAATGGTCTTCGACCTTCCCACCGCCCTGCCCATGTCGATCTTTGAGAATATCGCTTACGGGCCCCGGCTCAAGGGAATCGCCGGCAGGACCCGGCTGGGAGAGATCGTGGAGGCTTCGCTGACCGCGGCGGTGCTCTGGGATGAGGTGAAGGACCGACTGCACAGCTCAGCCTTGAGGCTTTCGGGTGGGCAGCAACAAAGGTTATGCATCGCCCGCATGCTGGCTCTGGAGCCGGAGATCCTTATGCTTGACGAGCCCTGCTCCGGCCTGGACCCCATCTCCACGGCGAGCATCGAAAGGTCGTTGATGAGCCTGAAGGAGAAATACACCATTCTCCTGGTTCCCCACAACATCCAGCAGGCTTCCCGGGTGGCGGACCGGGTGGGCTTCTTCCTGGGGGGGGAGCTTATCGAAGAGGGCCCATCCGAAGAAATCTTCACCCGGCCCAGAATGAAGAAAACCGAGGACTACATCAGCGGGAGGTTTGGATAAAAGCGAGTTTCAAGTTTCGGGTTGCGGGTTTCGTGTTCAGGAAAAATGCCGAAGGGCGTTGGGCGGATTCCTTTAGCCTCGGCCTTCTCTGCATGGTTTGCGGCTAAAAAATGAGGAGGGAAAAATGGAAACGCGGTTCCAGCAGGAGTTGAATCATTTGAAGGAGGACCTCTTGAAGATGGCCGGGCTGGCCGAGAGGGCCATCAGCAACGCCATTGAAGCCCTGGTCAAGAGGGACACCGGGTTGGCGGAGAGAACCATCGCCGAAGACGAGAAGATCAATAAAATGGAGCTGATCATCGACGAATGGTGCCTGAAACTCCTGGCCCTCCATCAGCCCATGGCCGCAGACCTTCGTTTTATCACCTCGGCCATGAGGATTAACACTGAGCTGGAGCGGATCGGGGACCTTTCCGTGAACATCGCCGAAAGAGTGATTTCCTTGAACCAGGAGCCCCAGCTCAAGCCCTACATCGACATTCCCCGGATGGCGGAGATCACTCAAGGCATGGTCAAGGACGTCCTGGATGCCTTTGTGAAAGGAGATGCCGACCTGGCCCGGTCGGTTTGCGAAAGGGACGATCAGGTCGATGCCTTAAATGACCAGGTCTTTCGAGAACTGCTGACCTACATGATGTCCGATCCCAAGACGATCACCCGGGCGGTTCATCTCATCATCGTCAGCCGCTGCCTGGAGCGCATCGCGGATCATACCACCAACATCGCCGAGGGGGTGATCTTCATGGTCAAAGCCCTGGTGATCAAACATCATGCCGATGTACAGGACAAACCGGAGAAAAAGAGCAAGGAAGGAAAAAAGTGAAAAAGTAAAAAAGCACCAGAATCCGAACAAACTTCAACAAATAAAATTCAAATTATCAAAGGCTGCAGTTTGCTGGTATCATTAAAACCTGCCGTGATAAGCTTCAGCGGCATGACGCATCCGATGAGATTTTGACTTTTCAGGAGTCCATCAAATTTGGATCATTGGGAATGGGTTCTTGGAATTTGAAAAGGGGGTGCAGAGATGCGAAACGGCATAGGGGTTGTTTTGATCTTGGCTTTTTTCTTCTGTCCTTGGATGACGCAGGCCCAAACACAGGAATCGACGCCAGCGCAGAAGAAGATCATGATGGAGCGGGGGGAGAAGGTCACCGGCAAGCGGCTCGAACTGGTCAAAAAGGTGATCGAAAGCTACCGGGACTGCGAAGTCCTTGCCAAGGGGAATGAATTGACCGGTTTGCGGATCAACGGGAAGCTCTACTCGGACTTCACCCTGGTGGTCCGCGACGCCAAGCGGACCATCATCGTGGCGACCCCCGATGGAGTGGTCAGCTTTGATTATTAAGATTGGGGAGGGGCCTGCTCCCGAGCCGCCCGTCCCTCCACAATTGAGGAACCCCCGGTTGATCTTCTATTTCTTGCTTCTCTGGCACTCTTCATATCCTTTCACCAGGTTGACCAAACCTCGATCAAAGAAGAGGATCACTCGATTGTTCAACTCCAGAGCCCGGAGCAATTCATAGGCCGTGTCGAAGAAGCCGGAGTGGAGGATAAAGAGCCAGAGGTGGCGGCGAAAGAGGATGAAAGAATAAACCAGCTCGGAAAGAGGAAAGCCTTCCTGGCAGCGGTCTTGTCCGTATTTCTTGTAGTATTTGGAAATCTGTTCTTTGGGGGTCTGGACACTTAGAAATTGGCTTAACCCTTTATACATGCTCGTGGCCCGCTGGTATAGATGGTCTTCATCGAAGGTGTGATAGAAAGGGGTTAGGGCGTTTTTCCGGACATCGTTTAACCATTCTTTGGCTATTTTCTCCGCGTTCTTTTCGATCAATTCCACCAAGGCTTGAGAAAGCATCTTTTCCTCCTTACCCGATCAATCTTTGATCGTCGTCTGGGGTTGCCCCTGAAAGGATCCTTTTCAGGTTCAATCGGTAGGGGCTCTGCACGATCCCTCTCTCGGTAATAATTGCTGAAATAAAACGATGGGGAGTCACATCAAAAGCCGGGTTATAGACTTTTACCGCATGGGGAGCCATTCGCTTTCCCCGAAGGGTCGTAACTTCGGTCGAAGCCCTCTCTTCGATGGGAATTTTTTCCCCCCTGGCCGTCGATAAATCGATGGTGGAAATGGGGGCGGCCACGTAGAAGGGAAGCCGGTGGGCGCGGCAGAGAAGGGCCACGGAGTAAGTCCCGATCTTGTTGGCTGCATCACCGTTGGCCGCAATCCGGTCCGCCCCGGTGATGGCCAGATGAATCTTTCCCTGGGCCATGAGCCAGCCGGCCATATTGTCGGCGATCAGGGTGAAGGGAATCCGGTCTCTCATCAGCTCCCAGGCGGTCAAACGGGCCCCCTGGAGAAGAGGTCGGGTTTCACCCACGTAAACATGAATCCGCTTGCCCGCCTCCCGCGCCGCGCGAATCACTCCCAAGGCGGTCCCGTAGCCCGCCGTGGCCAGGGCCCCGGCATTGCAATAGGTGAGAACGGAAACGCCGTCGGGAATCAGAACCTGTCCCTGCCTGCCCATCTCCCGGTTGGCTTCCAGGTCTTCCTCCAGGATTCGAAGGGCTTCTTTTTCCAGCTCTTCCCGAAGAATTTGGGAATCCCCGCCCATTTTTTTAAAGACCAACCTGCGCATCCGCTCCACTGCCCAGACTAAGTTGACGGCGGTCGGCCGGGTGGAGACCAGGGCCTGGGCGACTCTGTCCACGTGCTTCTTCAATGCAGCCCGAGTCCCGGATTTGAACTGGCGTATTCCCAACACCATGCCAAAAGCCGCTGCAACTCCGATGGCCGGGGCTCCCCGGACGACCATCTTCCGGATAGCCCGCGCGGCATCCTGGTAGGTCGAGCAGGCCACATACGCCTCACTCAGAGGAAGCTTGGTTTGATCCAGAAGATAGAGCTTGCCCTTTTTCCACTCCAAGGTCTTGATTCCCATGGACCGAACTTACCATATTAAAGAGAATTTCATCAAGAAAAAACCCGATGGGTTCGACCCCTGGAGTGATTTCGCTTCCGGGCGAAATTTCAGGGGAAATTTCTTTGCCTTGCCTCATGAGGTCCAATGGTCTTCAGGGTTCCAGAGAAAAGAGGAGGCCTTTCTCCGAAATGATGTTCAGCTGAATTCCCCGAGGGAAATAGAACGTGTGGAGAGGCGTATGATAAAGCGGTTGACTACCTGGATGGGAGCCAATATATTGGTTTCATGAACTGATCGACCACTTTTCTATTATGGGGGTACTATGGCCGGCCATCCCATTGATTATTACGTGTACGGTGGTTCCTGGGGAACCGATGAGGGGCGAAAGATTTTTTCCGAAGAACAGATGATCGATCGCTGGCTAAAGATCGAAGCTGCCCTGGCTGAGGCCGAATCGGAGATGGGAATCATCCCCGAGTGGGCGGCCAAGGAAATTTCCGCCAAGGCTTCCGTGGAAAGAATCGACCTGAACCTGGCCAGGGCTGAACAGCAGAAGACCCGGCACAGCCTGGTCCCGGTGATCCGGGCTTTTGCCAGGGCATGCGGAGAAAAGGCGGGCGAGTTCGTTCACTATGGGCCCACCACCCAGGACATCATCGACACGGGCAATGCGCTGGCTCTTCGGGAGGTCATGGACGCGGTGAAACGGGACCTGGAAGCCATCGAGAAGCGACTTGTCCAGATCACCCTGGAATACGCGGACACTCCCATGGCAGGAAGGACCCACGGACAGCATGCCTTGCCCATAACCTTCGGCTTCAAGACTGCCAGTTGGCTCCAAGAAGTCAGACGCCACTTGGACCGCCTGGAGGAGGGGAGAATACGCATTCTGGT
Organism: Thermodesulfobacteriota bacterium; assembly: GCA_035624375.1. Classification (GTDB taxonomy): domain Bacteria; phylum Desulfobacterota; class SM23-61; order SM23-61; family SM23-61; genus SM23-61. The sequence goes on from DASPRR010000152.1 coordinate 15,590, forward strand.
GGGAGAGTTGGCCGGCGCGGTGGGAAGTTACGCCTCCTGGGGGGAGCAAGGCCGGGAGCTCGAGAGGAGGACGGTGGCCAGGCTGGGCCTGGGTCAATCGGACATCCCCTGGCAGAGCTCGAGGGATCGTTCCGCGGAAGCGGTCCTCCTTCTGGCCATGATCTGTTCCACCCTGGGAAAGATCGCCGGGGAAGTCTACCTGTTGCAGAAAACAGAAGTGGATGAATTGGCCCAGGGGTTTGAGATGGGTCGGGTGGGTAGCAGCACCATGCCCCACAAGCGAAATCCGGAGACCGCCGAGGGAATCAAGGGAATCTCCCGTCTGGTGCGCTACCGGGCCGCGGGGATCCTGGAGGCCATGGAAGGGGAGCATGAACGGGATGCCAGTAATTGGAAGACCGAATGGGTGATCATTCCCGAGGTCAGTATCTACACTCTGGCCGCGCTGTCCAAAACCCGAGAGCTTCTCGGCGCCCTGGCAGTGAAACGGGAAAACATGAGGGCCAATCTCGACCGAACCCGGGGTTTGATCCTCTCCGAGCGGGCCATGTTCGTCCTGGGAGAGCACCTGGGAAAGCAGACAGCACATGAAGTTGTGTATGAGGCCTCGATGAAGGCCTTTGAAACGGGGAAGGATTTGACCAGTGCCCTGGCGGCGGACTCGCGAGTCGGGAAAGTCTTGAGCGAGGAGGCGATCCGCAAGTTCATGGACCCGGTTACCTACACCGGCCTTTGCGCCCAGCTGGCAAGGGAAGTCGCTTCAAGGGAAAGAAAGAAAAAGGGATAAAAGGGTGATCAACGAATTTGCCAGGGAGATGCCCGACCAATCATGACCTCCAGCAGAGCCGGAGGTATGA
>DASPRR010000153.1:0-10631 GCA_035624375.1 Thermodesulfobacteriota bacterium
GCTGGCCACGAAGACCGAGGAATAGGTTCCGACCACTACCCCGATGAGAAGAGCAAAGGAGAAGTCGTGGATCACCTCGCCCCCGAAAAAGAACAGGGCCACCACGACGAGAAAGACGGTGCTGGAGGTAACGATGGTCCGGCTGAGCACCTCATTGATGCTGGAATTTATCACGTCCCCGAGGAAATCCTTGGGGCGGAGGCGCAAGTTCTCACGGATCCGGTCATAGACGACTACGGTATCCGTCAGGGAATACCCGGCCAAAGTGAGGAGAGCTGTGATGAGCAGCAGGTTCACCTCTTTGCCTAGGATGTAAAAGATTCCCAGAACCGCTAGAACATCGTGAAACGTTGCAATACAGGCAGCCACTCCGAAAGAAAACTCGAATCGCCAGGCGATATACACGATCATGCCTATGGCCGAGACGATGACCGCAATCAGGGCGTCGTCCCGAAGGCTCTTTCCTACCTTGGGCCCGATCTCCATGGTGCTGTCCACCAGGAATTTATTGTCGGCGAACTCTTTGGTGAAAATGGCCACGATCTTGTCTGCTACCTTTCCCTCGGCCTCGGACTTCTTTATTTGAATCAGGAGTTTATTCCCTTCGGTGAATTGCTGGAGCTCGCTGTCCTTGAAGCCGTTCACATCCAGGGCATGACGGGCTTTGTCCATCTGGAAGGGTTTTTCGAATTTGAGCTGCACCGAAGTCCCGCCGGCAAAGTCGATCCCCAGGTTGGCCTGTCCCCTCCACATCTGAACCAGGGAGAAGACTCCCAGGCTCACCAAAATGGCGGAGAGAATAAAGGCGTATTTCCGCTTGCCGATGAAGTCGATATTGGTTTTCCCCAGAAGTTCGATCCCCATGGGAGGGTTCTCTCCTTTCAGATGCTCAGCGTCTTGAGCTGCTTCTTGAGGTTGATCCAGTCGAAGATCACCTTGGTGCCAATCAGGGCCGAGAAGAGGTTGATGATCACGCCCAGGCTGAGGGTTACGGCAAAGCCCTTGATCGGCCCGGTGCCGAACTGGAAGAGGACCACGGCGGTGATCAGGGTGGTCACATGGGAGTCGATGATGGTGAACAGGGCCTTGTCGTATCCCGAGTCCACCGCCGCCCGGGCCGTCTTCCCCAGACGCAGCTCTTCGCGGATGCGCTCGAACATGAGGACGTTGCTGTCCACGGCCATGCCGATGGCCAGGATGATGCCGGCAATGCCGGGAAGGGTGAGGGTGGCCCGCATGGAGGCCATCGCCCCCATGAGGTATACGATGTTCAAAAAGAGGGCCCAATCGGCGATCAGTCCGGAAAGGCCGTAATAAACCGCCATGAAGACCACCACCAGAGCTGCGCCGATGAGGGCCGCCCGGATTCCCTTGTCGATGGAATCCTGCCCCAGGGAAGGCCCCACAGTTACGTTCTGGATGATTTTCACGGGCGCCGGGAGAGCCCCGGCCCGCAGGACGATGGACAAGTCCGAGGCCTCTTCGGGGGTGAAGGACCCGCTGATCTGGGCCTTGCCCCCGCTGATCCGCTCCTGGATCACCGGCGCGGAATAGACATTATTGTCCAGGACGATGGCCAAGCGCTTTTTCACGTTTTCCGCGGTGATCTGGTCGAAAAGCCGCGCTCCGCGGTTGTCAAAATCCAGGGAAACATAGGGCTCATTGAAATCCGATTTGATCCGCATCCGGGCGTCGGTGAGAACGTCCCCGGTCATAAGGGCCCTTTTCTTCAGGAGGTAGGGCCGGCGGGTGACCACTCCGGTGTCCTTTTCCGCAACCTTCTGGTAGAGGACCTCGTCTCCGGGGGGGATATTCCCCTTGAGGGCATCTTCCAGGCTGTTTTCCTCATCCACCAGCTTGAACTCCAGGAGGGCGGTCCGACCGATGAGCTCGATGGCCCGCTGGGGCTCCTTGATCCCGGGCAGCTGAACGAGGATCTCTTTGTCCCCCTGGGGGATGATGACCGGTTCGGCAACGCCGAACTGGTCCACGCGGTTGCGGATCGTCTCCAGACCCTGGCGGACGGCCGATTCTTCGATGGCTTTCGCTTCCTTGGGATTCATCTCCAGAAGGTAGAGGAACTTCCCTTCCTGCTCTCGGAAAGAAGCCACTTTTAAATTCCCAAACTGGTCCGCCCGGACCTGGCTAAAGCGGTCGTTGGCCTTGGCGTCCGGAAGGGTGATGGAAATTCTTCCGTCCGGGGTCCGCTCCACCTGGCGAGTCGGAATATCCTTCTTGGCCAGGGCGTCTTTGATTTCGCTGGCGTACTTGTCAAGGGCGCTTTCCACCGCCTTCTGGGTTTCCACTTCCAGCAGGAGGTGCATCCCCCCCCGCAGGTCCAGCCCCAGGTTGATCTTTTCCGAGGGCAAAATTTTCGTCCACCATTTGGGAAGGGAATCAACCAGGGTGGGGACAAGAAAGATAATGGAGAGGGCTAAGAAGGCAACGATGAGCCCGGCCCTCAACTGGATGCTTCTCCACATGTTTCGTTCTCCTTTGGGTCTTCGGACGGAATCCCTTGGGGTAGGGTCAATTCATGAATTTGCCCCTATTCAAACCTGGCCTTTGATCACCCCGGCGATGGAGTTGCGGGCCACTTTGATCCGGACCTTTTCGGCGATCTCCAGGGTGACCACGGTGTCAGTGATGCCGGTGATGCTTCCATAAATGCCCGAAGAGGTGACCACATTGTCCCCTTTTTGCAGGTTGGCCAGAACCTGTTTATGGGCCTTGGCTTTCTTCTGCTGCGGCCAGATGAGAAGGAAGTAAAAGACCACAAACATGAGGATCAGGGGAAGAAAAGCCGTCAATCCTCCCTGAGATCCACCACCCAATCCGCCCATTGCATACGCTTCGCTGGAAAACATGGAATTACCCTCCTTAAGGATTTAGTTTGAATTCAAACAAAAACTTCCACCCCCTTGTGGGGAAGGATTGAGTTGGGGGAAGGTTCAGGTCACCCCCAGCCTTCCCTCCCGCGGCGAGGGGGAGGGGAGATATTGGCAAGGTCATTTCATAGAGGCTGATCTCGCCGGGGACGGATTTCTCTTCCCGGGCGTCTTTTTTAGAGAAGAAGAGCCCCAGCGGTCCGGCTGCCCCGCATTGTTTTCCTCTTCCGAGTTCCATTGAGCATAGCAAGTTTTCACCCAATCTTTCAACCGTTCTTCAGCCATGGCCTGACGGATTTCCCCTATGAAGGTCAGATAAAAGTGAAGGTTATGAATCGTATTCAGGCGCATGGCCAGAATCTCCTCCGCCAGGTAGAGATGGCGAAGATAGGCCCGGCTGTAATGCCGGCAGGTATAGCAAGAACATCCCGGGTCGATGGACGAATCGTCGTCGGCATACCGGGCGTTTTTGATGACCAACCTCCCGCTGCGGGTAAAGAGCATTCCGTTCCTGGCGTTCCGGGTGGGCAGTACGCAGTCGAACATGTCCACGCCCCGAAGGACCGCCTGGGCCATGTCAAATGGGGTTCCCACGCCCATCAGGTAACGGGGCCGGTCCCAGGGGAGGAGGGGCGCGGTCTGGGATACCACCTCGAGCATCATTTCCTTGCTTTCTCCCACGCTCAGCCCGCCGAGCGCATATCCGTCAAAGCCCATTTCCCTTAGGGCCCCCACGCTCCTTTTCCGCAGGTCCGAGTACATGCCCCCCTGGACGATTCCGAACAAGGCCTGGTCCTCCCGGCGGCGAGAATCCTTGCACCGCCGCGACCAGTTCAGAGTCAGTTCTAAAGAGCGCTCGGCCTCCCCGTGGCTGGCGGGGTAGGGGGTACATTCGTCCAGGGACATGATGATATCCGCCCCCATGGCCTCCTGAATTTCGATGGCTTTCTCCGGAGAAAGAAGGTGTCTGGACCCATCGATATGAGACTGGAACTGGACCCCTTCTTCGGAAATCTTGACAAGGGAGTTGAGGCTGTAGACCTGGAACCCTCCGCTGTCGGTGAGCAGGGGATGATCCCAGTGCATGAAACGGTGAAGCCCTCCGAGCCGCTGAATCCTCTCGTGCCCCGGCCGCAGAAAAAGATGGTAGGTATTGGAGAGGATGATCTCCACTCCGATTTCCCGCAGGTCTTCCGGGGTCAGGGCCTTCACCGTGGCCTGGGTCCCCACTGGCATGAAGGCCGGGGTATGGAAAATTCCGTGGGAAGTGTGGTACCTCCCGAGCCGAGCATCCGAAGTTGAATCTTTTTTGATAATTTCAAATTTCATCGGGCAAAAAAGTGTCAGTGTTAGTGTGAGTAAAGAAATTGGAGCACTTAAGCGTGCTCCAGGCAATCTTGGCACTATAAGATAAGCATGGCATCCCCGTAACTGTAGAACCGGTACCGCTGCTTTATGGCTTCCTCATAGGCCGCCAGGATGAACTCCCGGCCGGCGAAGGCCGAAACCAGCATGAGGAGAGTGGAACGGGGAAGATGGAAATTCGTCACCAGTGCGTCCACGGCCCGGAACTGGTGCCCCGGAAGAATGAAAAGGTCCGTCTTGCCCTGGCGCGCCCGGACCTCTCCGTCTTCATCTGCCGATGATTCCAGCGCGCGGGTTACAGTGGTCCCCACAGCAAAGGCCCTTCCCCCGGGTTTCCGGGCGCCATTTATGGCTTCGGCTGTTCCGGGTTGCAGGTCAAAAAATTCTCGCTCCAACCGGTGCTTCTCGACCTCCTCGCTTTTAACTGGGAGGAACGTGCCCATCCCCACGTGCAAGGTTAAGGAAGCGAGCCCAACCCCTTTCCCCCTGATTTGATCCAGGGTCTCTTCGGTAAAATGCAATCCCGCCGTGGGCGCGGCAATGGCCCCCTCCCTTTGGGCGTAGACAGTCTGGTATCTCTCCAGGTCCAGGTCCCGCATCGCTCCATCTCCGTTGCGATGGATGTAAGGGGGAAGGGGGGCATAACCGATCTTCCCCAGGGAAATGCCAAGGTCTTCACCCTTGCCTTGGATGAGGCAAAACCTCCACAAACCCTCCGGGGTTTTTCCCCGGAATTCTCCGGCCACGTCTTCCTCGAAGAGGACCCGCGTTTTTTCCCGCAGCCTTCCCGAACCCTGGGCCAGGCATTCCCATTCCTGGGAATGGCGTTCTTCGGAAGCGTTTCCGTGTTTCCTCACCAGGAGAACCTCGACCTTCCCGCCGCTCTCTTTTCTGCCGATCAGCCGGGCGGGGAGAACCTTGGTGTCGTTCACCACCAGGATGTCTCCGGAATTCAGATAATCCGGAAGATGGGCGAAAGAACGGTGTTCCCAGGCTGCCTTTTTCCTGTCCAGGACCATGAGCCGCGAGTTTCCCCGCCGGGCAGGAGGAACCTGGGCGATCAGAAAGGAGGGAAGGCTGTAGTCGAAATCGCTGAGCTTCATCGTTTGGTCTTTCCGACTTCCACGTCATGATAATAATATTTCAGGATGGTGCGGTAGTCTGCCCCGGCCTCGGCCATGCCTTTCGCTCCCCATTGACAGAAACCGACCCCATGGCCCCAGCCCAGCCCAGAGAAGAGAAAAGTTCCATCCTTCTCCTTTACGATGAAGTTGGTGGACCGAAGCTGATCGTAGCCGAGAAGACGGCGGAAATCTTTCCCCGAGACATGCTGCTGGCTTCCCTCTCCGCGCAGAGTGAGCCTCAAAACCCGGCGGCTGGGGCTTCGCTCCTCGATGTCCATTTCCACCACCCGGGAAAGCGAAGCGATTCCCAGGGCTGCGGCCAGTTGGTTTCCCTCGATGGAGTAATTCCAAAGAAAGTGGGGAGAGTCCAGGCAGTAGGTGCACTCCACACTCCGGAGGTGAGGGAAGACCCCGGCCCACATGTATTCCGCGGATTCGGTTTTTCCTCCGCAGCAGGCCGAGTAAACCGAAAAGACAGGCGATCCCTGATCGTGAACTAATTCTCCCCGAGTTTCCTCCACCGCCCTGCGCGAGCGGGAGTCTTCTTTTCCGATCCCGCCATAGACCTGGTCGCTGACCCCCGAATCCACATCATAGGCCTCTCCCGAGCGGTTCCTGCGCTGATAGATGGCAAAAGTCCGGGCGGCGATTACCTGGGCTTTGATCGCCTCCATGGGCCATTGGGAAGAGATCTCAAAATTGATCAAGCCCACGAGGTACTCTTCCAAGGGCAGCTGGTTGATAACCCATAGGTCTCGGTTGGGACCGGGCAGAACCCTGACTTGATCCCGGTAGGAGCGGCCGTTGATGAAGAGCGGATTGCCCGTCCATTCCACCAGAAACCCGGAAGCCGAAAGGTTTTGGCCCCGGAGGCGGACCCGCCTTCCTTCTTCCCGCTCGAAAACCAGAGAGGTATATTTTCGGTTTTTAAAGAACGGTTGACCCGTTTTCAGGTCGTAAAGACTCATTCCCTCAGAAGCCACCCTCACCGAGGAGATATCCCGCAGGATGAGAACGCGGATCGAATCCCCGGCCTCGATCGAAGGCAGAGGGGTCACCCAGGAAAGCACGATTCCCAGGAAAAGGCATAAAGTGCGGGGATTTACCCGTTGGTCTCGATTCTTTCGGTTCACCCAGGAGAAAGAGGACAAAGAGAATTTTAAATAATGGATAATAATAAGAAAACCCTTCGATGTCAATTGATATTCGGGTTTCGGCGGGCTTTAGAGGAGATTCCGGAAAAACCGCAACCCGGGGTAAGGCTGCAGGATGATCAAGTTTCGCTGGTCTTCCCTAAGGTAGGTCCGAGCCACTCTCTGCACGTCGTCCGCTGTCACCGCCTGAATTTTACCAAGATATTCCTCGGGCAATAACCACTGCCCAGTCAGAACGCCCTGGCTCACGAACTCAGCCAGAGAAGCATTATTCTCGTTCCGAATGAGCGTCCGTCCCCGGATATAGTTCTTGATGTCGTTCAACTCCCTGGCAGAAATGGGCTCTTCCTGGATCCTGGCCATCTCCTGGGAAATGATCGATTTTACCAAGGGAGTATTCTTAGGATCGGTTCCCACATACACCCCCCAGAAACCGGTGTCGGAGAGGGGATGATAGATGGAACCTACCAGGTAGGAAAGGGCCCTCTTCTCCCGGATTTCCTGGTACAGGCGGGAGTTCCCGCCAGAGCCCAGAATGGCATTGATGATCTCGAAAGAGGGCCGGTCTATGTCTCTAGCCCCCATGGCCTGAAGGGCGAGGATCACGATAGCTTGATCCAGAAATTTTCTCTCTCTCACTTCCCGGAATTGACTCTGGCGCACAGGGGCGGGCGGAGAGGAGGGGGGGTCGTTTCTCCCGGGCCAGGCGCCGAATTTTTGCCGGATAAGACCGTGGAGACTACTCCCATCGATATTCCCCACAACCGTCAGGAAGGCATTGTTGGGGACATATTGACGCTGATAGAATTTCAGCAGGTCCTGTCGGCGGATGGCCTTAACCGAATCCTCGGTCCCCGAGATGGGCATTTCCAGCGTATTGTCGGCGAAGAGAGTTTTGCTGACCAGGTTCAGGATGTAAGAGGGGGGGTAGATCTTCCCCAGGGAAATCTCTTCCAGGATCACTTTTCTCTCCTTGGCTACCATCTCTTCGGTCATGAGGGAATTCTGGGCGAGGTCGGATAGAATGTCCAGCGCCAGTTCCAGATGAGAAGGCAGGATGGAGATGTGAAGCTGGGTGTACTCCCACTGAGTGTAGGCGTTGAAGGAACCCCCCGCAGCAGCGATTTCCCGAGAAATTTCCTGCGCCGTACGCCTAGAGGTTCCCTTGAAGAGAAGATGTTCGACGAAATGAGATATGCCGTTGATGGGGGGAGACTCAAAACGCGATCCCGCGCGCACCCAGAGGTCCACGGAGACCGAGGTCGTTCCGGGGTTCTTGATCAAAACGACGCGCAGCCCGTTGGGAAGGGTATCCTGCGCAACCCCTCCCCATCCAGCGGCGGGAAGGAAGAAACAGAAGAGAGAAAGGAAAAGAACCAAACGGTGAAGGCCAAACATTTTTTAAACTCTTGAATTGCGGCCTGCTCCTGATCTCTGCAGGGGCGACCCGCAGCTCGGCTGAGCCCGTCGAGAGCCTCTGGGTCGAACGACTCGCCGAAGTTCGGGTCGCCGCTACAACGGGTCCTACTTTATTTTAAATTATACTACCCGACCGCCTCTTGCGGAACAGGGAATGGACCCCAAGGCTCGGTTTATGATCTTTTTCATGTTGATACCCCGGCTCATGTGCTATACACTATTATCCTAACCGATGATGGGATGCGGCGGTGAAAGAAAGCGTTAGCCAGCATTATGACCGCCTGTCTGGGTTTCTCAGAGTCGTCGCCCTTCGCCTGCAAATCCTCTTCGCTCTCGATTTCATTCTCCTCTTTGCCGCGGCCTTCATGCTGGGCCTTCTGGGGTGCTTCTTCCCCTTGGCTCTGGGGGAGACCTTCTGGTACATCGCGCTGATTTATTCTCTGGGCGTTATGGGGTTTCTTCTGTTTCTCCTGCTGAGAGGATTGCGAATGGCCTTTCCCCGTCCGTCCATGAGCCGGGTGGCCAAGGAACTGGAGGCCAAATTCCCCCATCTGCGGGACGACGTGACCAACTCCCTTCTCCTCTTCCCGCAGCTGAAAGGGGGAAGCGTCCCGGGCTCGATCTCTTCGGGATTGATCAGCGCCCAGATCAAGAAAACAGCGGAGAAGCTCTCCGCCCTTCGTCCCTCAGAAGTCATCCGATTTCAAAGGGCCGGCCGGCGTCTGCCCCTGCTCTTGCCCATCCTTCTGGCCTTCTCAGCGGTTCTGGCCCTGGAGCCTTCTTTCTTGACCCGCTCCCTGGCCCTGGTGACCAACCCTTTCTCCGCCCTGCCGACCCGGGAAACCCTGATTTCCCTGGAGCCCAAGGGTTCGGTGATTCTGCGGGGCACCCCTCTGCGGATTCAGGCCCGAGCTACAGGAACCCTTCCGGAAAGACTCAACCTGGCCCTCTGGCCGGAGGCCGGGCAGGAGACGCGGGTTTCCATGAATTCCCAGGGGGAAGGGAGATTTTCCTACCAGGTCGTCAACCCCCAGGTCTCCTTCCTCTACCAGGCTTACAACGGGCATTCCGCCTCGCCCGTCTACACCCTTCGGGTGGTGGACTCCCCCGATGTAAAGAGTGTCCGATTAACCCTGATTCCTCCAGATTATGCCCGTCTGCCGCGGGAAAGCAAGGAAGGAGGCCACATCGAAGCACTGAAGGGAACGGTGGTTAACCTGGAGGGACAGCTAACCAAGGAAGTGAGTGCGGCGGAAATGGTCTTGAATCAGGAGGCGGCCCTTCCGCTGGAAATCCAGGGAGAAAGTTTTCGGGGGAACTGGCTGGTTCTCTACCCGGGTCATTATTCCTTCAAGGTAAAGGACGAGTTCGGGTTTGAAAATCCCGACCCGGTCCGGTACTCCATCCGGATCATCCCCGATAAACCCCCGGAGGTCGAAATTTATCAACCGGCCCAGGACCTGGAAATATCCGGCGACGAGGAGGTCCCGATCCTGTACATGGCTCGGGACGATTTCGGCATCACCGCCGTAAAATTGATCTACCGCAAGGGGGAAAGGGAATACGCCATTAACCTGAAAAGTCCCGGCGGAGAACGATATCTTTCGCCGCAGAGCTTCAAGTGGGAGATGAGCTCCTTGGCCCTGACTCCCGGGGAGAAAGTGACCTACCGGCTGGGAGTATGGGACAACGACACCGTCTCCGGCCCCAAGGTTGGTTATTCCCGCTCCTTCACTCTCTCCATCCGCGACGAAAAGGCCCGGGCGGCCCGGGAAGGAGAAGAGGTCCACCAGATTGCCGAGGCGCTTCTTTCCCTCCTGGCGGACCACTTGGAGGAAGCCAAAGATCGGCAGGCCCTCGCCGGCAGAATGGAAGAGATCCTGAAGCGGCTGGATCGAAACCTGGAGAGAATGCAGGAGAGGAGGGACCGCCCCGACTTCGAGGCTCTGAGAAAGAATCTTTCTTCCCTGAAAGAAAGGATGCCCTTTGAGGGGAGGGAGACCGTCACCCAGGAGATGGAAAGGATGGCCCTCCTGGCGGAGGAGATGGCCAGGCAGGCGCGCATGAACGAGCTCGAGGCCATGGCCAAGGAACTGAGGAACCGGCAGCAGAGGCTCATGGATTTTCTGAAAGACCAGAAGGGCCAGCTTACGAAAGAGGCCCGGGATGAAGCCCTGAAAGAGCTGAAGCAACTCACCGACCTCCTCCGTTCGATCATGGAGGCCATGAGCCGGATGGCCCCCCAACTGCCCGACGAATTCGTCAACAGCCCTGAGCTCAGCGGATTGGACTTCCAGGATTTGTTCAGCGACCTGGAAGACCTCCAGAAAAAGCTCATGGAGGGAGACCTGGCGGGAGCCCTGGAGGCGGCCCAGAAACTCCTCCAGTCCCTTTCCGAGATGATGGCCGCCCTGGGCCGGGCGGGCTCGCAGGCGGCCCGGTCCCAGATGGACCGCATGCAGGGGGAGATGTCCCGGCAGACCGGAGAACTGGATAAGATCCTTTCCGAGCAGAGAGACATCCTCCGGGAGACGGAAAGAATCGACCGGGAGCTTCGGGATAAAATAAATGAGGAAGCGGAAAAGAGGCTGAAGGACGCCCAACCCCTCCTTCGCGAACATCTGGAACGCCTAAAGCAGTCCATCCCTCCAGAAGGAAGGGAAGGGATTCAGGAAGGGGAA
>DASPRR010000209.1:0-6386 GCA_035624375.1 Thermodesulfobacteriota bacterium
ACGTCCCTTCAGCAATGGCCCAGCATCAACATGGTGGGATGTCCGGCATGCCCGGGATGGAAGGGGAGAAGAAACCCGAATCGGCGTTAGGCAATGAAGCATCGCCCAACCGCACCTTCCTGTTGCAGGGGAATGTCAAGGCGGCCTTCTCAATCATGGCCATGGTGGAGCATAAGAAGATGCTTCAGGAAATGAAGATGAAAATGGAAGTCGATCCGCAGGCGACCCACAATATCGCGGTTACGCTCAGCGATACCCGGACGAACCTGCCCATCACCGACGCGGTGGTCAAGATGAAAGTCATCGACCCGAAGGGAAAAGATCAGATCAAACCCCTGGACTTCATCGCCGGCATGAATCAGTACGCAGGCGACTTCACCCTGTCCGGCAAGGGCCGGTACCAAGTCCTGATCCTTTTCAAAGCAGGCGGCAATAAGGAATCCGCGGGCTTTTATTACCTCCAGAAGTGATCGCCACTCTTTCCCCCTGATTCAAAATGGGCGATAGATTGATCGCAGCGACCCTACCTGGGTAAATTCGCTGCTCCTGGCGGCAACCTTCTTGACAATTATGAAAGGCCTCTGGCCGGGAGTCGCCTATCATGATTGGAAGAAAATGAACCCTTGCAGAGAGGTTGTTTATTCGCGAGTGGATGGGAAGATGGAAAATTTCCCGGCCATGCGTGCCCTGGATGAATTCAAGTCTCCCACGGCCATGGGTATCTTTTTCGGCGGGGACTGGTGGTTAACCGAGAAAATCTACCTGGGGGGCGACGCCCGCCTGTTCGGGGAGCACTCCGGAACATTCTCTGCGCAGCACCATTTTGAGTGGTATAATTAATAAAATATGGAAGTTGGGACGATCCATCCGTCGAGCTTTGCTCGAATTCGTTTATCGAAGGAGAACCGATTATGGAGAAAATCAAAATCCAAGGAATGACCTGTCAGCACTGCGTGATGTCCGTGACCAAAGCCCTGGGAAACCTCCCGGGGGTAAAGAACCTGAGAGTGGACCTGGTGAAGGGGGAAGCCGCCTTCGAAAATACCCAGAATATTTCCCGGGATAGCCTGCGGAAGGCCGTGGAGGACGCCGGGTATACCGTGGTGGATTAACTCTCTCATGGCCTGCCATTCCCGGTTTTTTTGCTTTCTTTGATCTTGACATTTTTGATAAGGTTTAATATAAAGACTTCATATCGACCCGGAGGGAAATATGCGACTTTCGACGAAAAGTCGGTATGGAGTTCGCGCCCTGTTCGACATCGCCTACCATTCCAAGGGGCATCCAACGCAGATCAAAGAGATCTCCAGGCGGGAGGGAATCACCCCCCGTTATCTGGAACAGATTTTCCAGAAACTGAAAAAGGCCGGCATGGTTAAAAGCGTTCGCGGGCCCAAAGGGGGCTATTATCTCTCCCGTAGACCGGAAGAAATTGTCGTGGGGGATATCATCCGGGCGATGGAGGAGTCCATTGAGCCGGTCCACTGCGCCCGGACGACTCGGGATCGGAAGAAGTGCCGCCGGGAGTCGAGGTGCGCGGCCCAGGTGGTTTGGAAGGAAGCCGGCCAGCGTCTCCGGGAGTACCTGGATTCCACCTCATTGGGCACGATGTGCAAAATCGCGCGAAACATAGGGGTCGGAAAACCATTGGATTCCCGTTTCATGGACGCCGTTTAAGAAAGGAGGGTTCCCTTTTCTTGTTGACAGCGGTGCTCGTGTATAGATAATATATTTATATCATCTTATCCAGAGTGGCAGAGGGACTGGCCCAAGGAAGCCACAGCAACCGGTCCCGCCTGAGGCGGGATGCTGGTGCTAATTCCAGCAAGGTAGGAATACCTTGGAAGATAAGGTGGGATGAGGTCTTTAGCAAGCCCCTTCTTATCAGCCAAGAGGGGGCTTTTTTTATTGCTGCCCCGTTCTTCCAGGGCAAGGAACCCAAAGCAGAGGGGTGAAAATGCAGGGGAATAAAAATAAGGGAAGTTAAGAAAAGGAGACCATAAAAATGAATCCCCACAAAGTCAATAAGACTATCGCCGAGATCAACGACAAAATACGCCGAGGAAAAGCGGTGGTAGTCACTGCCGAAGAAATTATCGATATCGTCGAAGAAAAAGGGCCGGCCAAGGCTGCTTTAGAAGTGGATGTGGTGACCACGGGAACCTTCGGGCCCATGTGTTCCTCCGGAGCGTTCTTGAATTTCGGCCACACTCAGCCGCGCATCAAGGCGGCTAAGGCCTGGTTGAACGGCGTCCCGGCCTATGCCGGGGTCGCCGCCGTGGATATCTACATCGGGGTCACGGAGCCGACTGAGGATGATCCCTTGAACAAGGTATACCCCGGAGAGTTCAAATATGGCGGGGGGCACGTGATCCAGGATTTGGTTGCAGGCAAGCCGGTCCTTCTCCGGGCCGAAGCTTACGGGACGGACTGCTACCCGCGGAAGAAACTGGAAAAGGAGATTACCCTGAAAACCGTCCAAGAAGCTTTTATCTTCAACCCTCGCAACGCCTACCAGAATTACAACTGCGCGGTCAACCTTTCGGATCGGACGATTTACACCTACATGGGAGTCTTGCGGCCCAACGCGGGGAATGCCAACTACTGCAGCGCTGGCCAGCTGAGTCCGCTGATGAATGATCCCCTCTACAAGACGATCGGCATCGGAACCCGGGTCTTTCTGGGGGGAGGACAGGGGTTTATCGTCTGGCGGGGAACGCAGCACAATCCCAATGTGAAGCGGGGTTCGAACCAGGTTCCCCGCGGCGGGGCCGGAACCCTGTCGGTATTGGGAGATATGAAGCAGATGAGTCCGGAATGGCTGGTGGGAGCGAGCTTCCAAGGGTACGGCTGTACTATGATCGTGGGCATCGGGGTCCCCATCCCCCTGCTGAACGAAGAAATCGCCCAGTTCACCGCGGTGAAGGATGAGGATATCTACACCCAGATCATCGACTACAGCAAGGATTACCCGGAGGGGGGCCCAACGCAGAGTTTGGGGGAGGTCAACTACAAGCAGCTCAAGAGCGGCAGGATCAAATTCAACGGGAAAGAGATTCCCACCACGCCTCTCTCCAGCTACCCGAAGGCCCGCAAGATCGCCGAGGTCCTGAAGGGGTGGATTCAGAAGGGAGAATTCACCCTGGGCGAGCCGCAACAGCTTTTGCCTTCGGTGAGCCCGACGAGGCTGTAATGTCCTGCTCTTTCAACCTTCAAATATGCAGTTCAATCACATCCCCGTCTTTGAGGACATAATCCCGGGGAACCATCTGGCCGTCATACTTTTCCTTTCCCCAGATGCGGGCGAATTTTAATTTCTGGGCGAAGTCCTTGTGGATTTGGGAGGCGAAATCCAGGACCTTACTCCCCTTGGGCAGGATGACCGGATCGTCCCAGTCCGGATTTTTTCCCGGGGCTTTGGTATAGGATCGGACGATGTCCAGGACGGAAAATATTTCTTTTTTAGCCTCCTCCAGGTTCAAGTTCTCCTTGGCGGAGATGCAGAGGACAGGGTATTCCTTCGCGAACCGATCCAGCAGCTGACGGCAGTTTTCCCGGGCTTCCTTCAGGTCCGCTTTATTCCCGATCAGGACCGCCCTCTTAGGGTATTGGCCGATCTCCGGCTTCTTCTCTTCTCCCTTTTTCAAAACCCGGACCCGGCGGCGATTCAGCTCTTCCTGGATCAACTCAATCTGCGTGGCGCAGTCTTCGGCCAGGTCCAAAACGATAGCCATGGCGTCGGCATTGCGGATCAGGTTGGCCAGCCCGGTTTCCGCGAACTCATCCATCAAAGGGGGAGAATCGACGATCTGGACCTGGATGTTTTCGAATTTCATCATCCCGGGAAGGGGAGCCCGGGTGGTGAAGGGATAATCGGCGATCAGGGGAACCGCGTTGGTCAGGCAGCCCAAAATCTGCGACTTCCCGCAATTGGGCAGCCCCACCAGGACCACCTGGGCGGCCCCTTCCTTTTTCACGGTGAAGGGATCGGCCTGGCGGGAGGTGGTGGAGCGTCGCTGGGATTCTTCCTTGTGCTGGGAGAGACGTTTTCTCAACTGGCCAATGAGCTTATCCGTCCCCTTGTGATGGGGGATGAGGGCCAGCATCTCCTCCAGGGCCAGGATTTTCTCGGGAGCAGTCTTGGCCTGCCGGTAGCGCTCTTCCGCTTCTTTGTACTGGGGTGGGAGATTGGCCGGCATGGGGAATCGGTTCCCTTCAGTCTAGTCCGTCAAAAACGACGGCTTTGAAAAAATCACAGGACTCGCAGTCCTTGATCTTTTGAGCGTGGGTCCCCCGTGCCCCGGCGGGGCACTTCGTTCCGGCTATGGGCCAGCACAGACGCCCGTAGTCCGGGTAGGCGGGGCTGCCCTGCAAGTGTTCTTGGCCGCAGCCCATCCTTTCCCAGCATTGCTCCTTGCCCTTGAATTTCATGATGGGGCCTCCTGAAATTTTGTGATAATGTTATTATAAACCGACATCTAACTCAAGAGGGTAGGGGGGCATTATGGCGGTTTTAGATTGCAGAGGAATGTCCTGTCCGCAGCCGGTGTTGGAAACGAAGAAGGCTTTGCAGAAATCACCGTCGGGAGAAATTCTGGTCCTGGTGGATAATCCGGCTTCCAAGGAAAACGTGCGCCGCTTCGCCGAAAGTCAGGGTTACAGGGTCGATATATCGGACGAAAGGGGAACCTTCCAGTTACGTCTGCAAAAGGCCGAAGGCCCCGGGAAAGACCCGGCGGACGAGGAGAGAAAGGTGGAAGGGGAAACCCCATCGGTGGTCTTCATCGAATCGGACTCAATCGGACGGGGCTCCGAGGAGTTGGGAAGAATCCTGATGCGTTCCTTCCTGCATACTCTGGCGGAAGGGGATTTCAAGGCAGCCAAGATCATCATGGTCAACAGCGGAGTGAAACTGACCTGCGAAGGGTCTGAAGTCCTGGAGGACCTGCGCCATCTCTCCCGGCAGGGTGCGGAAATCCTCTCCTGCGGGACCTGCCTGGATTACTTCGGACTGAAAACCAAGCTCCAGGTGGGCAGGGTTTCCAACATGTACGAAATCCTATCCTCCCTGGCCCAAGCCGGGAAGGTCTTGAAGATGTAAACCGTGCCGGGAATCGCCGACTGTAGGGGCGACCGGCCGGTCGCCCTTAGATGGGATTGATGGATCGGACTTCTTACCTCAAATTTGGGTCGGGCTGGAAGAGGATAAACGGAATGGAGCCAAAGGAAAGCATCGAGCGCAGAAAGAGCATCTGTGCCTTCCGCCAAGAACCGGTCCCCTGAGTCGCAGCAGCACCCAGAAGTACAGGAGGATGGGATGCCCCTTTCACCAGAAGAAAGAGAACAATTAACAAAGGCGAAGTTTTTGCTCGAAAATCCTAGTCTCGCCGCAAAGATCACGGGCGCTATCGGAACTCCAATCGAAAAAGGATTTGGGCGGTTACCAGCGGGATGGCGGGCGTCAATTCAAAAAGCTACCCAAAAAGCACTTATGAGTGCTCTAAACGTTGCAGTGGGAACGATGAATAATAAAAAAAGTAACCCATCTTCCCCAAAGCTTCATAAAGGCCTCGTTGCCTTGTCTGGCGCAGTAGGGGGTGCGTTTGGTTTGCCTGCTTTAGCTATTGAACTCCCGGTCTCGGCTACAATTATGCTCAGATCGATAGCGGATATTGCTCGATCACACGGCGAAGAAATATCCAAGATTGAGGCAAGAATTGCGTGCCTCCAGGTCTTCGCTCTTGGGGGTTCGTCCGCTTCTGACAATGCCGTGGATATTGGTTACTACAGCCTTCGGGCTCTTCTTGCTCGCTCCGTATCGGAAGCAGCACAATACATTGCCGAGAAAGGGATTGCGGAAGAAGGCGCCCCTGCAATCGTTCGACTCATAACCAAGATTGCCGCACGATTCAGCATACCGGTTTCTGAAAAAGCGGCTGCGCAATCCGTTCCGGTCATTGGGGCTTTTGGGGGTGCGCTTATAAACACAATGTTTATCGATCATTTTCAAGATATCAGTGAAGGCCACTTTACGGTGCGCCAACTTGAAAGGAAATACGGCGTTGAGGTTGTTAAGAAGGCTTACGAACAGTTGCCATGAAATTATTTATAACCCAGCGAGCAGACCATGTGAAGGTGGAAATATTTCCCTACGTATCCGAATCCGGGGAGAGATAAAATGAGCGGCGAGAGAAAAGAGGCGAAGACAAATCCGCGCCTGAGGGCGGCTTTCCTTGAGGTCGTGGACAACCAACTGCGGGACAACAATCCGCCGGAAACAAAGGAGACGCTGGCGCGCCTGATGGCGGAGGGGTATTCAGCGGAGAGCGCCAAAGACCTGATTGCCCAGGCGGTGGCCATGGAGTCGTACATAGTTATGAAAACGC
>DASPRR010000537.1:0-2406 GCA_035624375.1 Thermodesulfobacteriota bacterium
TTAAAAATTCGGCATCTTTGGGGGAAAGGTTGAAACGCACGCAGGCCTGTTCCACCAAAGTCGGAAGAGGGGTCTTTCCTTCCTCTCTCTCCTTGGATATCCATTGAACGGCTTTCCGCATGCTTGTCCCTTCAGGCAAAATGGATGACATCCGATACCTCCTCAAGAAAAGTTCTGCAAGGGGCAAAGAAAGATCGTCTCGTAAAAAGTCTGAACCCCCTTTTTTCGGTTATGGACTCACAACTCAAACCAGAGGATCGTAGCTAAAGACCTGTCCGGACGTTTCCAGAGGAACCAGATGCATGCCCAGGGATCCTTTGAACATCTCGGAAAGACGATCCGGGGTCCACCCTTCGGAGTGATGGATGGAGCGGACCGGCCTGGGCTGGGAGAAGATGAAAATCTCTTTGCCGCGCACACCGAAGACCTGACCGGACACGTACTGAGCCTCGTCGCTGGCCAGGTATGCCACCAAGGGTGCGATATCCGCGGGGCTCATCTTCTTCAATTTTTCCACCCGTTTCTTTTGGACTTCCGTTTCCGTGGGGATCGTTCCAATGAGCCGAGTCCAGGCAAAGGGGGAGATGCAGTTAGCAGTCACGTTGTATTTGGCCATGTCTAGGGCTACAACCTTGGTGAAGCCCACGATTCCCAGCTTGGCCGCGGCGTAGTTGGCCTGACCCACATTGCCAACCAGACCCGAGGTGGAGGTAAAATTGATGATCCGCCCGCTCTTCTGTTCCCGCATCAGGGGCACGGCCGCCCGGGTGCAGGCAAAAGTCCCCTTAAGATGAACCTGGATCACCCCATCCCATTCCTCCTCAGTCATGTTAAAGATCATCCGGTCGCGGAGGATCCCGGCATTGTTGACCAGGATGTCCAGTTTACCGAAACTGTCCAGGGCCGTTTGGATGATCCTTTTGCCAGCCCCCATGGAGCCCACGGCATCATAGTTCCCCACGGCCGCGCCCCCGGCGGCTTTAATATCCTTTACCACATCATCGGCTACCTTGGACTCCCCGCCGGTTCCGTCTTCCCGTCCGCCGAAATCATTTACCACCACTTTCGCCCCCTCTTTAGCGAGAAGGGTTGCAATTTCCCGGCCGATTCCCCTTCCGGCCCCGGTCACGACTGCCACCTTGCCTTCGAGCATCATTGATAGGTCCTCCCTGTGGTTTGGAATAAAATGATAAAGACCCCCGGGTATCTGACTTTCCGGGACGAGGTTTATATAGCAGAAAATGGGGAGGGATACAAGACTGCTAAAATGCGGATTACCCGTTCCTGGTTCTCCGTTGTCCGGTCAAAAAGAAGAACCGGCAGCTGGGAACAGGCCACTCAGATTTTTTCTTTTGACAGGGCGAATTCAACGGGGCTATAAAAAAATATGCGTGATGATCGGCCCTTTTTGGTTCTTCGAAAACACCGGGGGAATCGGTTCACCCTTCCCGTTCTTCTGGGGTGCGCGGAAGAAAAAGGTCTTTCGAAAGATTTCCGGGTGCTCCTGGCGAACTCAAAGGACGAAATAGCCCAGAAGATCATGGGGGCAGCGGCCCTAATCGGGTATTCCTTCATGACTCCGAATTTGGAAGAAGTCCGCGAAGAGGTGAAATGGCTGAGAGGAAACCTCCCCGGAGCGCCTATTTTTATGGCTGGGGGGTCCCACGCCACCGGTGACCCCGAAGGAACGCTAGCCCTGGGATTTGATTTCGTTTTTGCAGGGGAAGCGGAGGAGACCTTTCCCGGTTTTCTTCATCGCTTCCTGGGAGGAGAAAATCCTTCCGGGAAAATCCTGGAAGCGGACCATCGGAAAGACCTTGATCTGGTTCATCCTCCCCATTCGCTGGGACACCGCTTCTTCGCCCCCATTGAAATCACCCGGGGCTGCCCATACGGATGCACGTATTGTCAAACCCCCCGAATTTTTGGCCACCGGCTCCGTCATCGGAAACCGGAAAACGTGCAATTCTATCTAAGGCAGGCCATTCCCCACGGGTACCTCCAGACCAAGTTCATCTCTCCCAACGCCTTTTCCTATGGCTCGAAGACTCCCGGCGAACCCGACCTTGAAAAATTGGGAAACCTGTTGGCCCTCTGTCAGGGAACGGGCCTGGAAGGGATTCATTTCGGTTGTTTCCCCTCCGAAGTCCGGCCCGATTGGGTCACTCCGGGGGTCCTGGAATTGGTGAAGAAATATTGCCGGAACAGAACCATCGTCCTGGGCGCTCAATCGGGCAGTGATCTCCTGCTGGAAAAGCTGAAACGGGGTCATACGGCAGATCAGGCCCTGAATGCCGCCCGCTGGATTAGGCAGGCCGGCTTCAGGCCCCACGTGGACTTCGTATTTGGGTTTCCCGGGGAGACGATGGAAGATAGAAAGCTCACGCTTCAATTGATCGACAAAAT
>DASPRR010000222.1:0-4632 GCA_035624375.1 Thermodesulfobacteriota bacterium
GCTGAAAGGAATTCTGCTCTCTTCCTTTGTCCCATCGTCCCTTCTGAAAATAGGTTTCCCCTCTAGCGCATCCAATTTCGCTCAGCCAGGTACCCTAGCCCAGCGACTGCTTTCCCGCCCCCGAAAGAAGGATAGCCGCACCAGCTTTTCCAAAACACAGGGGTGGATGAACTCACTTACGCGTAGGGATCAGAACTGCAAGAAAAAGCGGGTCCGCCTCAAATCGGCGATGGCAAATTTTTCGGAATCACCGGAAGGGCGCTGAATAAATAGGCATCTGGAACCTGCCCGCTCTTGGGCGATCGATAAATTGATTGTTCATCCGAAAAACTATGATTAAAACTTCAGAATTATATATATATGACGGGTTCAGCGAAGTCAAGCAATCAGAAGAACTTGCCCACCCCCAGTTTTTCATGCTTGTTGGGGTTCAGGGTGGAGGAATTTGGATCATCAGGCTCGGCGGGTGCTTATCCTTCCATGAAACTCCTCCCCCTGTTCCGCAGGCAGAGGCCTGAGAGGAGATTCCTCCAAGCAGAAAAGAGAGCCAAAGCATGTTTCCTTTTCAATCCCCCCAGGACAGGCCCGATCCAATGGAAGAACCACCGCCTCAGGATGATGATCCAAATTTCTCCGCCCTGAACCCCATGAGATCCCCCCTCCTTTCCAGAGATCTTATTTTCGAAGGACTCTTTTTTAAGAACTGGGGGTGGGCAAGGAAAGAACCCATTCTCCACGGACCCTCTGCGTTCAAGAATTCATCCCTTTGTCTCCAATCCACTCGGGCGCCCGTTTCAGCTGCCCTTTTCTTAGACATATTGCCATAGTTGCCGGCAATGCCCCGATAAAAAATCGTTTTTTTGATCCTTCCCGGAAGACCTCCTTGAAAATCTTGACTTCGGTAGCGATCTGCAATATAGGGAAGGAAAGACGGTTCGAAATATTTAGGGGCGACCGGCAGTTCGACTGAGCTCGCCGAAGTTCGGTGGCCCGTGCAGTTCGAAGTGGAAACAAGGACCGGGAAAATAGGAAACGATTTTTGCGTGGAGGCAAAATGGAATACAAAATTGAAGCCATGAAGCGGGAAGACTGGGATGAGGTTCGGGCTATCTACGAAGAGGGGATCGCCACTGGGAACGCCACCTTCGAGCCCGTGGTCCCGGAGTGGGAAAAATGGGATTCGGCGCACGTTGCCGAGGCGCGTCTGGTTGCCAGGGTGAACGGCCAGGTTGCGGCTTGGGCCGCCCTGAGCCGGGTTTCCGCCCGAAAGGTCTATGCGGGAGTCGCCGAACTGACCATCTATGTGGGCGAAAAATTCAGGGGAAAAGGAATCGGAGATGCGCTTCTCGGCGCCCTGGTCGATGCTTCGGAGAAAGCCGGGTTCTGGACCCTCCAAGGCGGGATCTTCCCGGAAAACACGGTCAGTATTGAACTGCACAAAAAGCACGGTTTCCGGGTACTGGGCATCCGGGAAAAAATAGGCAAGATGGCCTTCGGGAAACTGCAAGGAAAGTGGCGGGACGTGGCCCTTATGGAGCGGCGGAGCAAAAAGGCGGGGATCGATTAGACTCCCCGCGCGCAACGAATGCCAACGTTTTGGCCAGAGGGTCTCAGAATGGGGGGTGGTTCGCCAACCGCCCCCGCGCGGGGCTCCCTTGCAGAAGCCACTCTTTCGACGGAAAGTCGCGGGAAAAGCCTCGGGACAAACCATTGCAGAAGTAATGTTATAATGAAGTGCGTGATTTGTCGCATGGCCGGTCAAAATTAAAAAATCTTGAGAATTGCCAAGAAATCGTTTTTGGCCGTACCGCCTCAGAAATCCCCCCCCAACCCCCCTTTAAAAAAGGGGGGCAGAGGGGGATTTCTGGCAGGGCGGCAGCGATAGGGAAAATCCGAGTTACTGGTTGGGGTCCTGTCAATCACTAGGACCCTTTGGAAAGTCATTAATCACGTACTTTTCGAACAAAGTGTATAATTAGAACATGGAAGCCCAAGTCATCCGCAGGGATGAAGCCGTCCGGCAGGGGCGTCGGCTGGAATATTTTACCGTGGGCTGGAACCTGATCGAGGCAGGCGTGGCCCTCGGGGCAGGGCTCTTTGCCGGGAGCATCGCCCTCATCGGTTTCGGCATCGATTCGCTGATTGAGACCTCTTCCGGGGCCGTCCTTCTCTGGCGGCTCAAGGAGGGGGAGGAAGGCGAGCAGCGGGAGCGGATAGCGCTGAAGTTCGTGGGCATCAGCCTCCTGGCTCTCGCGGCCTACGTGGCCATCGACGCGGCCAAGGGGCTCATCCTTCAGCAGCCTCCGGAACGAAGTCTGGTCGGGATCATCCTAGCTGCTGTTTCCCTCGGGGTCATGCCCTTGCTGGCATGGGCCAAGCGGAGGGTAGCCGCCAGACTGAGCAGCCAGGCCTTGGTGGCTGATTCCCATCAGACTGATATCTGCGCCTACCTTTCCGCGATCCTTCTGGTAGGGCTGGGTCTCAATGCTCTTTTCGGCTGGTGGTGGGCTGATCCAATCGCCGCCCTGGCCATGGTCCCGATTATCGTGAAAGATGGGTTGGAAGCCCTGCGGGGGGAGGCATGCGAGGGCTGTTCGGAGAAGGGCAAAAGGGGAATGGGGGTTCGCTCAGGCAAATAGGCTCTCCCCGTTCTGCGCGTACCAATCGGTGATAATCTTCCAAATCTCTTCCGCCGTCTCGGCAAAGACGAAAAGCTCGGCGTCTTCCGGATCGATGGTTCCTTCTGCGGCCAGGAATTCAATGTCGAAAACGTGACGCCAAAACCGCTCCCCCACCAGGATGACCGGTACCGGCTTTATTTTTCGCGTCTGAATCAGGCAGAGCGTCTCAAAGAGCTCATCGAGAGTGCCATATCCCCCGGGGAAAGCAACCATCGCCTTGGCCCGAAGGTGAAAATGCATTTTTCGCAGGCCGAAATACCGAAACTGGAAACAAAGCTCCGGAGTGATGTAGGGATTGGGATACTGTTCCTGGGGGAGCGAGATGTTCAATCCCACGGATTTGGCCCCCACATCGTAGGCCCCACGGTTGGCGGCCTCCATAAGCCCTGGCCCGCCTCCGGTGACGATCGCCAGCCGGCAATCCCCGGGTCCACCCCCGGCCTTCCCCACTAGCTGCCCCAGTTCCCGGGCTACGTCGTAATAATGGCTCTTCGCCAGGATCCGCTCCGCTACCGCTAGCCGGTGTTTGAGCTCGGGGATTTGAGGGTGCTGTTCCAGCGCCTTGCGGGCCCGCTCGACTCTGTGCCGGGCGGCCGTCGGCTCGATGACCCGGGTCCCCCCTAGGACCACGATGGTGCCGCAAATCCCGTGCTCCGCGAGAATCAGGTCCGGCTTCAAAAATTCGAGCTGGAGGCGGATGGGCCGGAGCTCATCCCGTTTGAGCAGGTCGAGATCCTGATCGGCCCGCCGAAAGCTGGGGTGATCCATGATCTGGCGGACCCTTTCGGGAGCATTCGGGTCCTCCTCGGAGGGCTTGGGCATGCTCGAAGGCAGCTGCTCCCGCCGCTGTTCCGGCGGATGAGAGCAGCCCTTTTCAGAGGAAGGCTTTTTTCGTTTTCCGTTTTCCATCTATTTCCTCCGCTTTCTCTCCGCGCCGCATTTGGCGGCCGGCCAGAACGAAATTCGTCAGGACGATTCCGGTGGCATGAAGGTTCAGGATTCTGGTTGAATCTGATTTTGGGGGTTTCCAATGATTATATCGACATTGGGCCGCGTTTTGTAAAGCCCAGATTGGAATAGAGAGATTGAAGAATGCATCCTTCCGGGCAAAATGCTATAATTTCGAGTGCGGCCTAGCCGCAACTAAAAGAAAGTGCCCCCCGCCTCTGGCGGGATGATTGCCCATCATTGGAATGGCGGCTCCGGAGGGAACAAAATGGTCATACCGATCTACCAGGTCGACGCTTTCACGGAAAAACCCTTCTCCGGAAATCCGGCGGCAGTCTGCCTTCTTCCCCAGGCACGGGAGGCGGCATGGATGCAGGCCGTGGGCAAGGAGATGAATCTCTCGGAAACGGCCTTTCTCCTTAAACAGGAAGACGGCTACAACCTCCGCTGGTTCACCCCCGCTGTTGAAGTAGACCTGTGCGGCCACGCTACCCTGGCCAGCGCCCACATTTTATGGGAAACCGGCATTTTGCGCCGGGAGGAGCAGGCCAGGTTTCACACCCGCAGCGGGCTGCTCACCGCCGTTTCCAAAGACGGGGAAATCGAGTTGAACTTCCCGGCCAAAACCGAGGAGCCCGCCGATCCTCCGGCCGGTCTCTTGGAGGCCCTAAAAGTAAGGGCGAAATATGTGGGCAAGAGTAAGTTCGATTATCTCGTCCAGGTGGATTCGGAGCAAACCGTCCGCGACCTCAAGCCTGATTTCACTGCCCTGAAACACATCCCGGTCCGCGGAGTCATTGTCACCAGCCGGGCTGTTTCCCCTGACTATGACTTCATCTCCCGCTTCTTCGCTCCCGCCGCGGGAGTCAATGAAGACCCGGTCACCGGCTCGGCCCACTGCACCCTGGGCCCCTTCTGGACCCGCCAGCTCGGGAAGAAAGAGTTCCTTGCCTATCAGGCCTCCGAACGCGGCGGAACTCTCCGAGTTCGTGTGGCCGGGGAC
>DASPRR010000223.1:0-2322 GCA_035624375.1 Thermodesulfobacteriota bacterium
GCTGGGATGCCGCAACGAAGCAAAGGGGATCGTCAATCCCTTCCATAGCAGCCGTTTCGACATCGATGAAGACGTGCTTCCTTTCGGCGTGGAAATGTTCGCCCGGATCATCGACGAGTACCTGGGGTTGAAACTTTTTTAAATTCGGATTCGGAGTGCGGAATGCGGAATAAAATAAGTTTCCTTGTTTCCTTCAAAAGCTGGACCCCGGACCTCGCAATTTCGCATTCCACATTCCGTATTCCGCATTTTTGATTTCTCTCATGGCTTTGCAAGAGAAACCTCCCGGAACTCTCTATGTGGTCTCCACTCCCATCGGAAACCTGGAGGACATCACCCTACGGTCCTTGCGGGTCCTCAAGGAAGTGGACCTAATCGCCGCCGAGGACACCCGGCGGACCCGCCAGCTTCTCACCCACTACGGAATCCATAAACCCCTGATCAGCTACCACGAATACAACCGACGGATGAGGGAGAAGACTCTCCTCCAGGAACTCCGCGAGGGAAAGAGCATTGCCCTAGTGACCGATGCGGGAACCCCGGGAATCTCTGACCCAGGAGAGGAACTAGTGCGCAGGGCGATTCAGGAAAACATTCCTCTGGTACCCGTTCCCGGACCTGCGGCCCTGGTTGCGGCGCTGAGCGTCTCCGGCCTTCCCACGGAGAGTTTCCTTTTCTACGGATTTCTCCCCTCCAAGGCTGTTGCCCGGAAAAGATGGCTCACCTCACTCAGGGACCGTCCCGAGACCCTGGTGTTTTATGAATCCCCCCGGCGGCTGGGCTTCCTGCTGGAAAACGCGGCTGAGGTCCTGGGTGACCGGCGGGTGGTGGTGGCGCGGGAGATGACCAAGGTCTACGAGGAGGTCTATCGAGGAACGATTGCAGAAGTTTTAGATCAACTGGGAGAGGAACAAGTGAAAGGGGAAGTTACGGTCATCCTGGAAGGATGCACTTCTCCGCCCTCGGCCGAGCCCCCCTCAGTCATGGAAGCCCTGAAGCATTATTCCCAGGAGATGGGGCTGTCCATGAAGGAATCCGTTAGCCGGGTGGCTGACGACCTGGGAATTTCCAGGCGGCAGGTCTATCAGGAAAGCCTGAGGATGAAGAAAGAATCCGAGGGATGACTCTGCTCCCCGGAGGAGATAATCCTCCCTTTGCCGGGGAGCGGAAGATCGATCGATTACCTGCCGCGTTTCTTCTTCATGGGCTTCATGCAGCAGATAATGGGGTGGGATTCCGCGCATCCGCAGACCTCATCGACCGTGACCGACAGGCCGCAGACTCCGCAGGTGTAACCCTCGCCCTTTTTGCCCTTGCCTTTGGCCGCTCTTTTTTTGGCTGCCTTCTTCATTGCCATGGTTGTACCCTCCTTTAAGGATTTTGATGGAGCGAACCTTACGGTTCACTGGAGTACTTCCACCGGGCCCAGGGATTCGAAAGCCCGGTGGAAAATTTCAGCCCGACCCACGATGACCGCAAGCAGGTCCTGAGGATGGATATGCTCCCGGGCCGTCCGGGAGATCTCCTCCAGGGAGACCCCGGCAATCCGTTGCGGGTAAGAGGACAGATATTCGATCCCCACCCCGTGCGATTCGGCTTGGATGATCCTTTGAGCAATCTGAGAAAGGGTCTCGAACCGCCGGGGATAACTGCCGGTGAAGAAGTTGACGGCTTCTTCCCGTTCCTGAACGGTGGCGCCTTGCTCGAGAAAAGATTGGAGAACCGAGCCGATCTCTTGAACACAGCTGAAGGTAATGTCAGTGGGGGTGAAGGTGGAAATGGTAAAAGGACCAGGAAACTTTCGAGGCTCCAGGAAAGAATGAATTCCGTAAGTATATCCCAGTTCGGACCGGATTTTCTGCATGAGGCGGGAAGAGAATCCGCCCCCTCCAAGAATGTAGTTCATGACTTCGAATGGAATGTACCCCGGATGGGCAAAGGGGATTCCGATGTGCCCCAGGCGGACCTGGCTCTGGGTCAAATCCCGACGGTCGATGATTCGGGTCCGGAGACCCCGGGGTGAGGAAGCTGAGAACTCCCGAGTCTCCATCTTCTTCTGACTTACCGCAGGGAAATTTTCTTCAACCCAACGGGAAGTCCTGTCGACGGATAGGTCCCCCGCGAAAACCAGGAAACTCCCCGGGGCCAAAAAACTTCCCCGATAAAATTCCTTCACATTTTCGATGGTGAGTTTGGGCAAAGATTCCAGGGTCCCGTAGGTGGGGTGATCATAAGGAGTCCCCTGGAAGAGCATCTGCTGGAAACGCTCATCGGCGATAATCTGGGATTCGTCCTTTTGCTGGACCAGCTGCCCGATCCGGC
>DASPRR010000226.1:0-5904 GCA_035624375.1 Thermodesulfobacteriota bacterium
CCACGGATTTCATTCCCGCGAATGGCGGAAGGGAGGGGGGCAGGAGATTTTTCCTGCCCCCCTGAATGCTTTTGGGGAGAGGAGAAATCCATTCCATGAATCAGCCCTCTCCATCCGGAGTTCCGGGCACCCCCCGAAGGGGAATTCCCCGATCCATTCTGCTCCTCTTTTTTCTTTCCTGCCTACAGATTTGTGCCTGTGGTGAGACTCGGGTCAAAAAGGACCTGACCTTGGCCCGGGATTTCCGGCCGCAGGAAGTCCAAAACCTCGCCGTCGTTAACTTAGACCCCCAGGTTCAATTCTCCCATTTTGTGGAAGCAGAACTGCTGAAGAAAGGATATCGGGTAAAAGAGGGTTCAACTGTAGGACAGTTCTTGAAGAGTGAGGGCCTGCTCAAAGAAGGTTCATTGGACCCCCCGGCCTTGGCCAAGATTGGAAGCCGCCTTCAGGTCCAGGGAATTGTTCTCTGCAGCGTTATGGAATTCAGCCGGTTCCGGGATTCCTACCGACTGAGCATCCGTTGCGTGGCCCCCGAAACTGGGAATACCCTTTGGTATGCCGAAGGGGGAAAAGAAGGGCGGAAGGGGCAGAAAAGCAGCGATTTGCTGAAAGACATTGTCGTCTCTTCTTTAAAGGAGGTTCCTTCGGTACGATAGGTCGCCCATCCGGTCTTTCTGCGAGCCATCCACATGTTTGATGCCGAATTTGTCTGCGCCTGCGGATTTACATTTAAAGAACACTTTCTGGAGACAGAGGTTTCCCGGGTTGAAGACCTGGAAAACTTCTATGTCCGCTGCCCCCGCTGCGGCGAAGAAGCCTCCCCCCGCTCCCTGCGACTGGCCGCCGGAAAGCAATCTCGCAGGCGGGATTGGTCCTGAGAAAAAGACTCTCCGCTATTTATCCGCGGATTACGCAGAGGGTAATGAGATATAAATGTTACGAATCAAAAAAATTTTACCCTGATCAAAGTTGAGATCAGCTTCTCCGGCCGTTCCCTTTTGCCATTCGAGTTACACCCGCGTGGCCTGCGTTCATCCGCATCCTGTCAGGCTTTTTTATTCCGCATTCGTGAAACCCCTTGACATAACTTTTCCAGATTTGTAATGATCAATCAACCCGCGATACCTTCGCGTAAGATGCCCGAAGAAAGAATTTCTCAATGAAAGGACTGGTTTCATCCGAAATTTCTGAATTCAATCACCTAGAGAGGAGGCTTGTATGGACAAGCAATACGTAAAGTATGTCATAGAAGAGGGAATCGCTGTTGTGACCATTGACAATCCCGCATCGCTCAATGCCCTGAATGCCCCGACCCTGACCCAGTTGGATCAGGTTTTTGACCAGCTGGCCGCCAACCTGGAGGTGAAAGGGGTGATCATCACTGGAGGTGGGGAGAAATCCTTCGTAGCTGGAGCCGATATCAATGAGTTCCTCCAGGTGAAAGGGGACACGGCTGCCGGGTTCATGGCCCGGGGGCAAAGGATTTTTGACAAAATCGAGGCTTTCGGTCGGCCGGTAATTGCGGCGGTCAACGGGTTTGCCCTGGGGGGAGGGAACGAGCTGGCCATGTGCTGCGACATCCGGATTGCGGCAGAAAACGCGCTCTTCGGCCAGCCCGAAGTAAACCTGGGAGTCATCCCGGGGTACGGAGGCACTCAGCGCCTTCCCCGTCTGATCGGTCCGGGCAAAGCCAAGGAAATCATCTTTGCCGACGAGCGAATCACTGCCCAGGAAGCCCATCGGATTGGCCTGGTTCAGCGGGTGGTTCCCAAAGGGCAGGCCGTGGAGGAGGCGAAAAAGCTCCTGAAGAAGATCATGGCCAAAGGGCCGGTGGCCATCCAGATGGCCAAAAAAGCGATCAATGAGGGGCTCGGCATGTCCCTACGGGGAGGTTTGGACCTGGAAGGCCAGTGCGAGGCAGTCTGCTTCGGCAGCGAAGATAAGGACGAGGGGGCCAAGGCTTTTCTGGAGAAGAGACCGGCCAAGTTTAAAGGAAAATGAAAAAGACAGTGGCAGTGTCAGTGAATAGTGTCAGTAAAGGCTTTGACCTAAGGGCCAATGAAATTAGACTAAATATTGCCGTTACTGATACTGACACTAAACACTGACACTAAAAAAATGGAGGATTCCATGTCCATTCAGGAAGTTTACATCATGAGCGGTGCCCGTACCGCGATCGGGGATTTCGGGGGCGCCTTAAAAGATTTTTTGGGACACCAGCTGGTGGTGCACCCCATGGAAGAGGCCATCAAACGGGCGAAAATTAGGAAAGAGATGGTGGAGGAGGTGATCCTTGGGCATTGCATCCAGCGAACCGATGAGCCCAACACGGCCCGTACGGCGGCTATCAAGATGGGCCTGCCCATGAGTGTGCCGGCCTTTACCGTCCAGCGGCAGTGCAGCTCGGCCATGCAGGCCATCGCTTCGGGCGCCCAGATGATCAAGCTGGGAGAAGCCGACGTAGTCATGGCAGGAGGGGTGGAGACTATGTCTTCTGCTCCCTACTTGCTCAAGACCGCTCGCTGGGGGCAGCGGCTGCAGCATGGGCAGATGGCCGACACGGTGTGGGATGTGTTGACCGATCCCCTGAACGGGATGCTCATGGGCGCGGCCACCGAGCTCCTGGCGGAGAAATACAAGATCACCCGGGAGGAGATGGACGAAGTCGCCTATCGAAGCCATAAGAACGCCAGCAGGGCCATGGCGGAAGGAAGATTCAAAGACGAGATCGTTCCCGTCCCCATTGCCCAGAGAAAAGGCCCACCTAAGATTTTCGATACCGATGAACATCCCCGGAAAGACCTCTCCATGGAAGACCTGACCAAGCTCCCCTCGGTCTTCAAAAAAGGGGGGACGGTGACGGCGGGTAACTCCTCAGGGATCAACGACGGGGCTTCGGCCGTGGTGCTTATGTCCGGAGAGAAGGCGCAGAAACTCGGCCTGAAGCCCATGGCCCGCATCGTCTCTTACGCCTGGGCTGCACTGGAGCCGGAATACTTCGGATACGGCCCGGTCCCGGCCACTCAGAAAGCCCTGCAGCGTGCGAACCTGACCCTTGGGGACATGGAGCTGATCGAGGTGAACGAAGCCTTCGCCGGCCAGTACATGGCCTGCGAAAAGGGGCTGGGTCTGAAGAGAGAAATCGTGAATGTGAACGGAAGCGGGATTGCCCTGGGTCATCCGGTGGGTTCTACTGGAGCCCGGATCGTCATAACCCTGCTTTACGAAATGGCCCGCAGGGGGTTAAAGATGGGGTTGGCCACGCTGTGCGTGGGTGGCGGTATGGGCATGAGCATGATCGTGGAAAGGATGTAGACAAGTTTCGGGCTTTCGTTCTGATTTTTTGGTCACGATCAAAGGTTTATATCCGTATTTTCTGCGTAAATCTGCGTCCAATAAAAATTGATAAAAGGAGAGGACGATGGAGATCAAGAAGATATGCGTATTGGGTGCGGGACTGATGGGTTCGGGGATCGCCCAGGTGGCTGCGGAGGCAGGATATGAAGTGGCGATGAGGGATATTGAAGACCGGTTTGTCCAGGGCGGTCTTAGTTACATCAAGAAGAACTACGAGCGGAACATCAGCAAGGGGAAGATGACTAAAGAGCAAGCAGATGGAATTCTGGCTCGGGTCAAGGGATTGGTCGACCTGGGAACGGCGGTCAAAGGCGCCCAGGTGGTCATCGAGGCCGTGGTGGAAAACATGGACCTGAAGAGACAGGTGTACAAAGAACTGGACCAGCTCACCGAAAGGGAAACCATTCTGGCCTCCAACACCTCGGGACTCTCAATCACCGAGATTGCCTCTGCCACCAAAAAACCGGCCAAGGTCATCGGCATGCACTTCTTCAACCCGGTCCCGGTGATGAAGCTAGTGGAGGTTATCAAAGGGCAAATGACTTCCGAGGATACCTACGGGATCATCAAAGGCCTGGCCGAGAAGATGGGAAAGACGCCCATCGCGGTGAATGAAGCCCCCGGGTTTGCTGTCAACCGAATCCTGGTGCCCATGATCAACGAGGCCATCTTCGTCGTTATGGAAGGTGTTGCCTCAGCCGAAGACATCGACAAAGGGATGATGCTGGGAGCCAATCATCCCATCGGGCCGCTGGCTTTGGCTGACATGGTCGGTCTCGATACCCTGCTGAGTGTCCAAGAAAATCTCTACAAAGAGCTGGGAGATACTAAGTACCGTCCGGCCCCACTCCTCAGGAAAATGGTCCGGGCCGGCCATTTCGGTAGGAAGACCGGCAAAGGGTTCTACAACTACGCCAAGTGAGAAAGGCATAGAGCATAGCGCAAAGAGCAAAGATAAAGAACCGCCACTTCCCTATTCCAGGGGATGGGGGGGTGAAGCCTGCGGAATTAAGCGCCGAAGAAATACTGGCCGGGAAAGCAGTTCAAAAAATCCGGACTTGGCTCGAAAAGGAAACCGAGAACAGGGGAGGAGACTTTACTACCCGGCTGGCAATCAAATTCTGCGGCGGCTGCAACCCGCTTCTCGAAAGAGAGGAGCTGGCCGCGAAGGTCCGGCGAGGATTGTCGGCCTCTCAGTGGGTTTCCTGGGAGGAGGACTCAGACCTGGTCCTGATCATCAATGGGTGCCCGACGGCTTGCGCTGACCGGGCGCAAACTCAGAAAAATTCAAGGGCCTGCCTGGTGATTCAACCGGGAGGCGTGTCTGACATTGAAAAAATGCACCGCGCATAGGTCAGAGGGTGAAAAAAATGAGCAGGCGGCAGATCGGAGGAAGACGTGGAGGATAATAAACTCAAGGAGATCATCAAGGCAAGAGAATCCTGGGAAAAGGACTGCTACCAGCCTTCCTTGAGCCAGAGTCCGGAGCGGTTGCCAAGGTTTTCCACGGTCTCAGACTTGGAAATCAAGAAGCTTTATTCCCCCGAAGATATTGCCCGTATGAATTTCCTGCGGGACATCGGATTTCCCGGCCAGTACCCTTACACCCGCGGGGTTCAAGCCTCGATGTACCGCGGGAGGGTCTGGACCATGCGTATGTTCTCCGGCTTCGGAAGCGCGGAAGATACCAACCAGCGGTACAAGTACCTCCTCTCCCAGGGACAGACGGGCCTATCCGTCGCTTTCCACTACCCCACCCTGATGGGGTATGATTCGGACAGCCCTAGGTCAAAAGGGGAAGTGGGGCAGTGCGGCGTGGCCATCGACACCCTGAAAGACATGGAAATTCTTTTCGCTGGAATCCCCCTGGACAAAGTAACCACCTCCATGACCATCAATCCCCCGGCGGCGATCCTCCTGGCCATGTATATCGCCGTGGCCGAGAAACAGGGGGTCAGCAAAAAGGAGATCGGGGGTACGATCCAGAACGACATGCTCAAGGAATTCATCGCCCAGAAGACCTTCATGCTCCCGCCCCGGCCTTCCGTGCGGCTGATCGTCGACACCGTGGAGTACTGCACCCAGGAAGTCCCCAAATGGAATACCATTAGCATCAGCGGCTACCACATTCGGGAGGCGGGCTCGACCGCCGTGCAAGAGCTTGCCTTCACCTTGGCGGATGGGATCGGCTACGTCCAGGCCTGCGTCGAAAGAGGCCTGAAGGTGGATGATTTCGCCGGGCGTCTCTCTTTTTTCTTCAACTCGCACATCGACTTTTTCGAAGAAATCGCCAAGTACCGGGCCGCCCGGAGGCTGTGGGCCAGGATCATGCGGGAACGGTTCAAAGCCAGGAACCCCCGGTCCTGGATGCTCCGCTTCCACACGCAGACGGCGGGCTGTTCCCTTACCGCCCAACAGCCATACAACAACGTTATTCGGACCACCGTAGAGGCCTTGGCAGCTGTTTTGGGCGGAACGCAGTCGCTCCACACCAATTCACTGGACGAAGTTTATGCCGTTCCCACGGCGGAGGCAGCCACCATTGCC
>DASPRR010000541.1:0-5704 GCA_035624375.1 Thermodesulfobacteriota bacterium
CGATCAAGGATGATTCTCCCATCCCGGTAAACGGGGACGATCTTGGAAGAATCGACTTGGGCGCAAACCCGCACATCCTTACCCAGCCCGAGCCCTTCCAGATATACCCCCCACTCGCAGGTGTAGAGCATCCCATACACATTCCCTTCGCACTGCTCGTACAAAATCTTGGCCGCGCCGGCTGCGTCCGTTTTGACCAAGGGAAGGCCGGTCTTTTCCAGCCTTTCCACGATGGCCCCGCCGCAGACCGTATCCTCCAGGCAGAAGATGTCTTTCTCCCCCGAGCAGGCGATGATCACATCCCGTTCCGCCTCGATCAAACGATCGACAAGGGCGCTTAAGTTCAAAAAGGACCCAATGAGAACCTCCGCTCCCCCCCGGGCAACGACCAACGCCCGTGTCCCATTGGTAGTGGTCATGACAATGGTCTTTCCCTTTACTTTCTGGGGCCGATAGTCGCGGGGGGAATTCCCTAAATGAAAACCTTCCAGGGGTCGGGCTCCCCTCTCCCCGGCTAGAAGAAAGCCAGGATTCTTGGCCACCAGGTCGCGAGCCTCTTCGACCGTTTCTACGGGGATAAAGGCCGCTGCCCCGTTCTCAAAACCGACCGTCATGGTCGTGGTCGCCCGAAGGGCGTCGATCACCACAACGGACTTGCCAGTCAGCTCTTTCTTTTCCAATTCATGCGGAGTAAATGCCAAATCAACAATCATAAGGAGGCTTTCAGCTTTCAGCGCTCAGCTTTCAGCTTCAAGCGGTCCCCTTCTTGCTGACCGCTGAAAGCTGATTGTTGATCGCTGCTTAGTGGGCTTCCGCCCAGTTCTTCCCCACGCCGATGTCCACCTTCAAAGGTATGTAAAGCTTCACGACCCCTTCCATCTCCTCTCTCACCAGGGCCTTAATTTCCTCCAGCTCTCCTTCGGGGACTTCGAAGACAAGCTCGTCATGGATCTGAAGGATGAGTTTGGTCTTGCGCCGTTCTTCCAAAAATCTCCGATGAATGTTGATCATGGCTACTTTGATCAAGTCCGCCGCCGTTCCCTGGATGGGAGCGTTGATGGCGATGCGCTCGGCAAACTGGCGGATACTGCGGTTACTGTTCTGGATGTCCGGCAGGTATCTCCGCCGATTCATCAGGGTGGTCACATATCCCCGTTCCCTGGCCTGTTCCAGGGATTTATCGATGTAATCCCGCACCTCGTGGTACTTCTGGAAGTAGTTGGCGATGTAAGCCTGGGCCACGCTCGGGGGAATGCCCAGCTCCTTCGCCAGTCCAAAAGCACTCATCCCGTAAATAATGCCGAAATTGATGACCTTGGCCAGGCGGCGCATCTCCGGCGTTACCTGCTCCGGCGGAACATGAAAAATCTCCGAGGCGGTGGCGGCATGAATGTCTTCCCCCCTCTGAAAGGTCTCGATCAAAAAAGTGTCGCAGGAGAGATGGGCAAGGATCCGCAGCTCGATCTGGGAATAGTCCGCGGAAAGGATCAAAGAGCCTGCTTCGGGTATGAAGGCCTCCCGAATTCGCCGGCCTTCGGGGGAACGGATGGGAATGTTCTGCAGGTTGGGATCGCTGCTGGAGAGTCGCCCCGTGGCGGTGACAGTTTGGTTGAAAGAGGTATGGACCCGCCCGGTTGCGGGATTGACCAGTTGGGGAAGGGCATCCACATAGGTCGATTTGAGCTTAGACAGGCTCCGGTATTCGAGAACTTTGGCCGGCAGGGGAAAATCTTTCGCCAGTTCGGTGAGAACATCCACATCGGTGGAGTAACCGGTCTTGGTACGTCTCCCCCCCGGAAGTTTGAGTTTTTCGAAAAGGACCTTTCCCAGCTGCTGCGGAGAATTGATATTAAACTCCCCGCTGGCCAGGTCATAGACTTCCCCCGAGATTTTCTCCATTTGTTTCTCGAATTCGTCGGACATCACTGCCAGGAGGGGCAAATCAAGCTTGACCCCGTTCATTTCCATCACCGCTAGGACTTCGATCAAAGGAAGCTCGACATTCCCAAAGAGCTCCGCGAACCCGTCCGTCTCGATTTTGGGGATCAGCAGGCTTGCCAGGATCAGGGTTAGGTCGGCATCCTCGCACGAATACCGGCAAGCCTTCTCCACCTCTACCTGATTGAAGGGGATCGCCTTGGCTCCGGCTCCGGCCACGTCTTCATAGGTGATGATCTGCCGGTCCAGGTATTCGCGGGACAGCTCTTCCAGGCTATGGCGGTGTTTGGAGGGGTTCAAAAGATAAGAGGCGATCATGTTGTCGCCGGCGATTCCCTTGAGGCGGACCCCCGATTTAGCCAGGAGGATGCAATCGTACTTGATATTCTGCCCGTATTTCTTCAGCCCCGGGTCTTCCAGCAGGGGGCGGAGAATCCGGAGCACCTCGTCCCGGGAGAGCTGCTCGGGAGCCCCCTCATACGTATGGCCAACCGGAAGGTAAAAAGCCTGATGAGGCTGAAAAGAAAAAGAAAGACCCACGATCTCCGCCCTCATGGGTTCAATGGAGGTGGACTCCAGGTCCAGGGCAAATGCCCCCGCCTTTCGCAAGTTCCGGACCAACCCTTCCAATTCCCGCTGGCTGCTGATCGGCCGATAGTCGTCGTCCCGATGGTCGGGCCGCAGGGAAAAGTCTTTTAACAGCTTGGAAAACTCCATTTCCTTAAAGATCTCTTGGAGCTTCTTCCGGTCCGGCTCCCCCCTCCTCAAGTTTTCCAGGGTCCAATCCAGCGGGGCATCCGAGTCCAGAGTGGCCAGTTCCCGGCTCAGCCTGGCTTGCTCGGCATACCGGTCCAGGCTGGCCCGGACCTTGGCGTTCTTGACTCTGTCTATATTCTTCAAGAGCTCCGCGATGGACCCGAACTCTTCGATGAGCTGGCCCGCGGTCTTGGGCCCGATCCCCGGAACCCCTGGGATGTTGTCCGAGGTATCCCCCATGAGCCCCATAACCTCGACCACCTTTTCCGGCGAAACCCCAAAGCGCTCCCTTACTTCGGGAACCTGAAAGGTCTTGTCTTTCATGGGGTCGTACATGGTCACGTGGGAACTGATGAGCTGCATCAGGTCCTTATCTCCGGATACGATCACCGTTTCCGTCCCTTCCCTCTCCAGCTTCCTGGCCAGGGTGGCGATGAGGTCATCGGCCTCGTACCCTTCTTTTTCCAGAATCGGCAGCCGCAGGGCGGAAACAATCTCCTTGATGAAGGGAATTTGAATCCGAAGGTCCTCGGGCATGGAAGGCCGGTTGGCTTTGTATTCCCCGAAGACTTCGTGGCGGAAGGTGGGACCCGGGGCGTCAAAGGCAAGGGCCGCGTATTCGGCTCCCCTGTCTCTTAGGACCTTCAGCAGCATGTTCGTGAAACCATAGATGGCATTCGTGGGAAAGCCCTTGGAGTTGGATAAATGGCCGATGGCAAAAAAGGCCCGGTAGATATAGGAGCTGCCATCGATCAGGAAAACCTTTGGCATCTTCGCGGACATGGTATGAGTATGCCATAAGCCCCGGGGAAAGGAAAGGTATGAGGCGTGAGACATGAGGTTGGAGGCTTGGACCTTGGGGCATGAGGTTCAAGGATCAGACTTCGAACAGCCAAAACCAGCAAAGATTGACCAGCAACAGAATCTTACCACCGTATTATGGGTGCCTACCTCGCGGCATTTGCTTAAGCTGAGCGCTGAAGGCTGATCGCTGATTGCAGCCTTTATCAATCGAAATTAAAATCCACCGCAATCTTGAAGGTCTTGGTCGCGGGCAGGTTCAGAATCTCCCGAACTCCGGTCTTGCGGGAGATTTCCTCCAGGATCTCCCCGATCTTCCCCCGGGAAGGAGCGATGAGCGTAAACCAGAGGTTGTACTCCCCCTCCCTTTCATAATTGTGGGTCACTCCGGGGTAGGAGTTCACCACGGATACAAACTCCTCTATTTTATCCGCAGGCACCCTGGCGGCGCACAAGGTGGAGCTGAAACCCACGGCGCCGGCGCTGAAGCTGGCGCCGATGCGCCGGATAATCCCCAGGTCCTTGAGCCTTTGAACTCGCTCCAGAACCTCTTTCTCTTTCATTCCCGTTCTTCGTGCCAGAGCCAGAAAGGGCCGATGGGTCACGGGAAAATTGCGCTGGATCTGGTTAAGAATCAATCGATCCTCCCGATCCAGAGAAATCTTTTTCGGAGCGCAGCGCAGAACAGAGCTCGAGTGGCCTTTCTTCACTGTAAGACAACCCCTGCTTCCTTAAAAAGCAATCCCAACCTGCAAATTGTAGGAGGGAATGACCCCATAATCCACTTCGGCGGTGATCGCCACAAGTCCCATCTCCAGCCTCGCTCCCAGGAATCCATGGGTCTTGTAGAATTCTTCTTTGTTCAGGGTGAGGCCTGATGTGAGATGGCTGGCCTTGCTCGAAACCCATGAAGCGCCCAGACCAGCATAAGGGATAATCTTAATCCCTACCCCGAATCCCTTGCTGACCGAAAGGTCCAGTCCATAGGTCCGCAGATCAAGTTGATCCACATTGAAGGTCTGGGAATAGCTGCCCCGAATGGCTACGCCGGGAATGAGGCCTCGATCTTTCACGATGGCATACCGTACCTCGCCCCCAAAGTAGGGAACATCCGGGTCCAGGATTCTTCCTAGCACAACTCCCACGTCAAAATCCAAGGGAAGTCCTTTGGTAAAGCTGATCCGGGAGTTGACGAGATACGAAGGAGGGTTTCCGTCGCTAACCGCTTTCTTCCAGAAATCTTTATTTTCGCTTATATCGGAAGCCATGATTTCCACCCCCAGGTTAAACCCCGTGATCCCCAAAGAAACGGCCGGCCCGATGGACCGATAGAGAAGGACAGACCCGATTTCCTCGCTGAAATCGCGAAAGTTCTGCTGGGTATAAGTTCGGTCAAAAGAAATGTCGGAAGCCGCTACCGGAAGCGCCCATAGGAGCAGGAAAACCACTAAGATTTTCTTCATAGCTTCCTCCTTTGGCCAAAGACTGTCCTTTTCTAGCAAATCGCCTTCCGGAATTCAAGGGGAAGGCTCGTCTCTTCCTTGAATGATCCCCCTATCCTTCCACTCCACGATCTTCCAGGCTATATTCTCCTGTTCCTTCCACCACCCATCCAACTTTTTCTTCTTTTCCCAATCCAGGAGGGTTTCTTTGGTAGCCCGATCCAGAACAGATGGGCGCTCCCGGAAAAGGGGGGTTCCCGGAAGAGGCATGTAGGTGTGGGCGTGGACCTTGGCCCCCAGCCCCTGAACCATTTTGTCGATCAATTGAAGCGTGAGCTTTCTATCTTCCATCGTCTCCCCGGGAAACCCAAATACGAAGTCCACGTGAGGCCTGAAGCCGGCCTGGCGAATCCAGCGGGCGGCATTCAGGGCCTGATCTGCCGTATGGCCCCGTTTCAGCTTTTCCAGAAGGGGATCACTGCCCGATTGAGCGCCCAGAACGATGGTTCTGTTCCGGCAATATTTCTTCACCAATTCCAGGACCCCCGGAATGACCCAATCTGGCCGGACTTCGGAGGGGAAACAACCGAAATGAATCCCTTCCAGCCCCGTTCCCTGACAGTGGGCTAACAGGTTTTCCAATTTTTCAAGGTCGGGTTCACCGGGAGTCTTCGAGCCGTAGGAAAAGGCGTTGGGAGAGATGAACTTGGTCTGGAAGTACCCATGGGGAATGGCCTGCCGTAGATAGAATTGCACGTTTTCCGGTT
>DASPRR010000267.1:0-18614 GCA_035624375.1 Thermodesulfobacteriota bacterium
TGAGATGAAGGACGGGAAATCCGAACCCGTGAACATGGATGAATGCCTGGGCTGCGAGAGTTGCGTCGAAGTCTGTCCCACCGGCGCCATCACCGTAAAGGAAGTTTAGGGTTAGACCCAGGGCCCGAATAAAGGATGTTCCGAATCGGGAAGAGGCGATGAGATTTGTTTCCATCGCCTCTTTTTTTAAATCGAATGCCATTTCACCGCCTTTTCGAAGACTTAGATACCCTTTTAAATTGACACCCCCAGAGCTCTGTGGTATGGTGCCGTTTATTGTATCTAGCCAATTCTCTTCGATCCAACATGAAATTCAACCCTATCCTCCAGGTGGCCCCAAGGTACGAAGATACCGGCTAGGATGTCTCAACAAAAATGCACTCCCCAAAATTCATTTCCTTGAGGGAATCGGAATAATCATTCGGGCAGCCGCCCTTCAAAAGGGATTTCAGAGGGCGCATTTGAGCTTTGGAGACCCTTTCCCATTAAACCCAGAAATTTCTGATCGGGGAATTCGCAATGCTGGTTTCGGCACCCACCAAACCATAAGAATCCAGCCTTTCCCATTTGGCATAGGATAGAGGGGTGAGGGGATCCTTTTCCAGCTGACGAGGAAATTGGTATGGCCAAAAGCAAGGTATCGATTGTCAAAACAAATCCCCAGCCGTATTATTCGGCCATTCGCAAGGCGGTCGAAAAGGCCCTGGAATTGATTGGGGGCGTGGATGATCTCATCAAGCCCGGGGAAAAAGTCCTTTTGAACCCCAGCTGGGTAGCGCCCCCCACGGAGCCGGAGAAAGGGTGCATCACCCAGGCGGAGGTGACACAGGCGGTCGCCGACATCGTCCGGGAGAAAGGGGCCCGGGCGATTATCGCCGAATCCTCGGCGGTGGGCGTCGACTGCCAGAAGGTTATCGACGGGTCCGGGTACCGGGTGTTGAAAGAAAAAGGATATGAAATCATAGACCTGAAGAAAAGCGAAACGGCGATGATGAAGGTCCCCCATAGCGTCGTTTTCCCGGAAATCGAAAGCCACCGGATCGTTCAGGAAGCCGATGTGATCATTTCCCTGCCCAAGCTAAAAACCCACGACCAGACGGAGATCACCTGCTCCATCAAAAAGTTGAAGGGGCTCCTTTCGGACAAATACAAACGGCTGATGCACCAGGAGGGGTTATTCGAGGGAGTCGTGGACCTGCTTTCGACGTTGAAGCCGCACCTGGCCATCGTTG
Organism: Thermodesulfobacteriota bacterium; assembly: GCA_035624375.1. GTDB lineage: Bacteria > Desulfobacterota > SM23-61 > SM23-61 > SM23-61 > SM23-61. Next base: position 1,233 of record DASPRR010000267.1, read on the forward strand.
ACGGGATTTATTGCCAGGAAGGGCTGGGGCCCGTGTTCGGAAAGCCGGTGGAAATGGATTTAATCCTGGCGGGAAGGGACCTGGTGGCAGTGGACGCAATCTGCGGCGTGGTCATCGGTTTCGCCCCGGAAGAAGTCCTTATGACCCAAACGGCAGCCAAGCGGGGAATGGGAACGGCGAAATTGGCGGCGATCGAGGTCCTGGGGGAACCGGTCGAAAAGGTCCGACGGCGCTTTCTTCGTTCCGTCGAAGACGACCCGGTCAAAGTGGAGGGTTTCAATCTGATTTTCGGTGGAATCACCTGCACGGGCTGTCGGAACACGGTTGTGAGCGCGCTGGTGGATATGCGCAATGCGGACCAGCTAATGTACCTTCCCGGTGTGACGGTAGTCACAGGGGACCCGGAGGTCCCGCCCTTCGTTTCACCCGGCTCGATCGTTACCGTGGGAAAGTGCGTTCCAGAAGGAAAGCGGGGAAAGGTCCATGTCAAGGGCTGTCCTCCGAATAACGCTTTCGTGGTCCAGGCAATCATGGGGGACCGCGCCAAGGCAAAAAGGATGTACGCGGACGGAGATTTGGATTCCACTGAAAGATGAATCGGCGGAGGAGTCGGAACCCTCTCCGGATTCATGATTTCCTCGATCCTTCCTAATTCTCAAGAGGGGCGGGAAAGACCTATTCCTTTTGAAAAAGGCAGGCCGAAAATGGCGAAAGTTGCTAAGCAAGCAGTGCAGGTCCCTTACTCTCGGATCCGGGCGCTGGCCGAAGAGGCTATGAAAATGGAGGGAGTTGTCAAGCTATATTTCGGGGAATCCAACATTCCCACCCCGGATTTCATCAAGCAGGCCGCACGCCGGGCCCTGGAAGAAGGGTATACTTTTTATACGAGCAATGCGGGACTTCCCGGTTTGCGTGCAGATTTGGCTGCCTACTACCGTCGGCTGCAGGGAGTGGAACTGGACCCCGAAAGCGAGATTGTGATCACCGCTTCTGGGGTCCAGGCCTTGAACTTGACGATCCGACTGGCCATCGACCCGGGGGACGAGGCCATTTTGCTGACTCCGGCTTGGCCGAATGCGACCTCGACGGTGCTCTTGGACAGCGGGACGCCGAAAGAAATTCCTCTCCGGCTTCGGGGTGGCCGCTACCGGGTTGATTTTGAAGCCCTCGAGGAAGCGGTAAATTCGCGAACCCGCCTTTTGGTATACACTTCCCCCTCGAATCCCCTGGGTTGGGTGGCCACGGAGGAAGAGCAAGAGGGGATACTGAATTTCGCCCGCCGCCACGATCTCTGGGTGCTAGCCGATGAAGTGTATGACCGCATTTACTACCGTGCGCCGGAAGTGGGGATGCCTGCGCCCTCGATCCTGCGGAAAGCCACTCGGGACGACGCGGTGATGGTGGCCCAGTCTTTTTCCAAGACTTACTGCATGACCGGTTGGCGGGTAGGGTGGATCGTCGCCCGCCGGGACGCGGCGGGAAAGGCCGCTCAGCTCAACGAATTCATCGTTTCCCATGCAGCGAGCTTCACCCAGCGGGCGGCCCAGGCCGCCTTGACCCATGGGGAGGAAGGGATCCGGGAGATGCTTGTCCGTCTGAGGGAGAACCGGGATTTCTGCCTGCGGGCCTTGAGCGAAATCCGGGGCGTTTCGGTCCCTTCCCCGGACGGTGCCTTCTACCTTTTCCCGAAAATCGAGGGCCTGAAGGACTCCTTTGAATTTTGCCTCTCTCTCCTTAGGGAAACGAAGGTGGGCATTGCCCCCGGAAGTGCTTTCGGCGAGAGCGGAGAGGGCTCCGTCCGCATCTGCTATGCGGCCGAGCGTCCCATCTTGGAAGCAGGAATGGAAAAATTTTCCCATTACCTCACCTCCTCCTGGGCCGGGTAGAAGGGCAAATTCCCAAATAAATCTCATTTGTCGATCGCCAAGAGCTGCCCGCTAATTGAGTCTTCTTTTTGCTGGCAATATCCACAGACAGGGATCACTAATAAATTAAGGAGGGTTTTTCATGCCGAAAGCTTACAATGGCAAAATTCTGAGAGTCGATTTGACCACAGGCAATATCCAGGTGGAAGAGCCCGGAGAGGTCATCTACCGGACATATTTTGGGGGGGGAGGGTTATCCTCCTATTACTTGCTAAAGGAACTGAAGCCGGGCGTCGACCCCCTAGGGCCGGAGAACATCCTCATTTTCGCTTCCACGGCTTGTACGGGAATTCCAATTTCTGGCTGGGTGCGGTTCACAGTCGCCGCCAAATCCCCCCTAACCGGAGGCTACGGCGAGGCGGAAGCCGGCGGATTTTTCGGGCCGGAGCTGAAATTTGCGGGATTTGACGCGGTAATCATCAAAGGAAAATCGCCCAGACCCTGCTACCTGTGGATTCATGATGGACAGGCCGAGGTCCGCCCCGCGGGGGCGATCTGGGGGCTGGAAACGGGCCCAGCTCAGGAAAGGATCCGTGAGGAAGTGGGCGAACTCCGTGCCAGGGTAGCCCAATGCGGGCCGGCGGGCGAAAAACTGGTTCGTTACGCCTGTGTCGTCAACGAGTTGAAGCATGCCAACGGGCGGACGGGCATGGGCGCGGTCATGGGATCCAAGAACCTGCGGGCCATTGCCGCCAAGGGAACCCAGCGGCTGGAAGTGCACGACCCGGAAAGGATGAAAGAGCTGGCGAAGCTGCAGTCCGAACTGATCGCCTCCTGGGGGCCGAGCAAAGTCATGCGGAGTCTGGGGACGCCCAATTTAATCATGCCGCTCAACACCGCCGGGATTCTGCCAACCAGGAATTTCCGTTCCGGCTCTTTCGAAGGAGCCGAAAATATCTGCGGCGAAAAGATGCGGGAGACCCTTCTGAAGGCAGAGGAGGGATGCTATGCCTGCGCCGTCCGTTGCAAACGGGCCGTGGAGGTGAGCTCGGGTCCCTACACCACTTCCCCTCAATACGGCGGCCCGGAGTATGAAACCCTCGGGTCCCTGGGGTCGCTCCTTTGCATCGGTGACCTTAGCGCCGTATCAAAGGGAAACGAGCTCTGCAACCGGTATGGGCTGGACACCATCTCCGTCGGCGTGGCGATCGCCCTAGCCATGGAGTGCTATGAAAACGGGATTCTGACGAAGGCCGATACCGGCGGTTTGGACTTCCGCTTCGGAAACGCAGACGCGATGATCCAGGCGATTCACTGGATCGCCAAGCGGGAAAAGGGCCTCGGCGATACCTTGGCCGAGGGAGTCAAGAGGGCGGCGCTGAAAATCGGCAAAGGGGCGGAGAAATACGCCATGGAGATCAAAGGGCAAGAATTGCCCATGCACGATCCGCGAGGCAAGACCGGCCAGGGCCTTAGCTTTGCCCTGTCGCCAACAGGGGCGGACCACGTCGAGGCTCCCCATGACACGCCTTTCGCACAGCCCGGGCCGATGATGGGGAAGATCGCTCCCCTCGGGCTTCTCGAACCCGTGCCCGCAAGGGAAAACGGACCGAGGAAAGTCCGCAATTTCGTCTATCTCCAGTATCTCTGGTCCATGTTCAACTCCGTGGGGATCTGCAATTTCACGGCCGGTCCGGTGTGGTCTCTGCCCCTTAACAAATGGCCGGAAGTGGTCTATGCCGCCACCGGTTGGGAATCAAGCCTGTTTGAACTCTGCAAGCTGGGAGAAAGAACCGTCACCATGGCCCGGGTTTTCAATTTGAGGGAGGGTTTCGGCCGCAAGGATGATACGCTGCCCGACCGCATCTTCGAGGTCCTGGAAGGCGGAGCTCTGGCCGGGAAGGGGATCGACCGGAAGGAATTCGATGAGATGCTGACCTTGTATTACGAAGCCATGGGTTGGGACCCCGACGAGGGTGTTCCCACGAGGGGTAAGCTGGCCGAATTGAATCTGTACTGGCTGGATGAATATTTAAAAAGATAAGAGGGCAGAGGTAATAGATCAGAGGCCAGAGAATTCCCCCTACCTCCTCTTCCCAACAAGGCGGAGGGGGTGATGTTGGGAAAGGATGGGCTGCTGAGCCTGATGAAGTCCGGGTCCACGTACATCGATGTCCGGATAGCGGATACCGGGTCCTGGGTCCCTGATGTCTGAAGGATGGCTTTGTGATCGAAAATTTTGGAAAAGGGTATGGGCAATTCATGAATTGCCCTACGATAGAGAGGAAATTGCGAAGCCCCTCTGCTTATAAATCGGCCATTCTTTCCTCCGCGATTTTGGGGCTGTTTCTGGGCTTCCCTTCCCCCGGGAGGGCAGCGGTGGCGCCAGTGGGGCAGCTGCCGGCGGTGGTCGTGAGCGTCACTCCCTCGATCTACGCACTGCCAATCCTGTTGGTGGAGAAAGCGGGGGAATGGAAGGATTTTGGGATTCAGGCCAGGATCAAGGTCTATGCCCATGGGGAGGAACAGCTAGACCGGAGCGCGGCCAATGAGTGGGAAGTCGGGATTATGGACCCCTTATGCGCAGTAAGGGGGGGAAATGAGGGAAATGTGGCGATCGTGGGGATCGGGGGGAATTTTGCCAGCCAGGTCACCTTCTTCCCCAGTCAAAGGGGGGCTTCCCCTCAACCTGGTAAGTGGGGAGAATGGCTGAAGGACTATGTCGCCAGGATGGAATCCAAGGGGACAAAACCATTCCTCCCTGCCTGCCTGGTGGCCACCTCAAGCTATGCGGACACCCGGAAAACCCTGGTGATTCGATGGCTAGAAGGTTATTCCCGGGGGATTCAGATCATCAAGAAAAACCCGGAAGAGGCTGCTTCCCAGCTTCAAAAATTTTATAGAGAAACCCTGAAGAGAGAGGTCCAACCGGAGTTCCTTCGGCAGGAGATCCGGGATGCCTTCTTCTTCGATGAAAAGGACCGGGAGGAGCCTTTTCGCAGAAAAGGGGGGAGACCGAGCCTTATCGACGAATTCACCAGTTCTATGACCCAATATTTAAAAGGAGTGAAAGCTCTGAATACGCAGGTGGAGCCTTCGGACTATGTCCTCTCCATGCTCTGCGATCAACTCTCCGCCCTTCGCGGAGAAGCTGTGGCCCAACTGGAGAAAACCAAGGGCTCCATCGAGGCAGCGGCGCAGGCGGGATCCCCGGTGGACGATTTCCGTAAGACATGGGAAGAGTCGAAAACCCAAATTCAAGAAGGACGGGGATGCCTGGCAGTGATCGGAGTTCTCTCGAACCTCCAGCGCAGCGCCGACCAGGCCCGGATGGCCAGCGCCCGGCTCAGTGATTTCCGGCGGATTGAAATGGCAGTGGGCGGAATGCTCGGGCTCTATTATGCAGGCTATTTTTTTCATCGAAGAAAAAAGGCCAAAGCCCGTAGCTCATAGCTTCCAGTCCCCTGTTAGCCAAAAGGCGCAGGGAGGAAGGGGCGGGAGGAAGGGGCAAAAAAAAGAAGCGAAGAGCTGTCTCAATGGAGTAAGATTTCTTTGCGAAGCGCAAGGGAAAACAAGCAAGGAACCACGGACCCCTGACAACGGACCATTTACGCTGGACCCGAAACCTTTTTGGGAATGATCGACTTTAGAAGCCAATCCCTAAGAATCAAATACTTTGCCGTTCCGTTTCTAATCCTTTCCATTCTCTTTTTGTGGAATCAATGGCGAATTTCCAATCCCGATACGGCCCTGAACACGGCAAGAGAATACCTGGAAGGGCAATTTCCTGGGGACAAATGGGACCTTGAAAGGCTAGCCCTGGTGGGAGAGGGCTTGGGGAAAAAGTGGAGGTTGGAATTCAGCAACCTCCAGAAAAACGGGAGGAGAATTCAGGCCAATCTCCTGGTAGACCGTTGGATGCCGGGCAAGATCTTGGGAAGATTCGTAATCATTCTGAGCCCTCCGCAGGTCCTCGACGGAGAATGGAGCAAACCGGCTCTTTGGCAGCAGATTTCCTCCAAGGTTTCCCGGCAGGGCTTTTTTTTCATCGGCATCTTGCTTCTGGCTCTGCAAATTTTCTGGCTTTACCGGATGCATCGCCGAGAGGTCTTCCGGAAACCCGACGGAGCGGTCCTGGCCTTCCTGGGGGCCGCTCTTCTCCTGATCTTCGCGCTGACGGAGGTTCATCCGGGGTTCATGATCGCTTATCCGTTAACCCTTACTTTCCTGGGGCTGGCGGCCGGATTTACGGCAGGGAAGACAGATGTCCCTCAAAAAGAATAGCAAAGTTTCCCGTACAGTGATCCTCGCCGCGGTTTCGATGATCGCCGTAATCGGGGTGTGGCTTTTCCTGACCTCTGTCCTCAGAATAATTCCCCCGGCTTTTCTCCCTCCGCCCCAGAACATCGTGACCGACTTTCTGCGGATCCTGGAAAGTCCCTATGTGGGCCACACCCTGGTCGGACATACGCTGGTAAGCCTGCAGATCGTTCTGGGCGGGTTTTTCTCGGCATTGCTCATCGGGATCCCCCTGGGAATCCTAATGGGATGGTTTAAGCGGATCGAGGCGGTCGTGGACCCCCTTTTCCAGCTCCTTCGCCCCATTCCCCCCCTGGCTTGGATTCCCATTTCCCTGCTGTGGTTCGGAATCGGGGTCCAATCCAAGATTTTCGTCATCTGGCTCAGCGCATTCGTGCCGTGCGTGATCAACTCTTATACAGGAATCCGTCTGACCGATCCCCTCCTAGTCAAGGCCGCGCTGGGGCTGGGAGTGAAGCGGCAGCAGGACCTTCTCCGCGAGGTGGCCATCCCGTCGGCCCTTCCCATTATTCTGGGGGGGGTGCGAATCGGTCTGGGGTCGGCCTGGATGACCCTGGTTGCCGCCGAACTCCTGGCCTCGGATGCCGGCCTGGGATACATGATGCAGATGGCCCGAAGAGCGTTGGAGCCCTCGGTCATCATCCTGGGAATGCTGGTGATCGGAATCCTGGGGGCGCTGATGGCCCGGGGGTTGCGGGCCCTGGAGAACAGGGTCTGCCCCTGGGTAAAGGAAGAGGAGCACTGATTCCATGGCCCGTTATTGGGAGAGTCTCGGAGAAAAAATATACCAGGAAAAGATCATTCTTTCCATTTCCTCAGTCCTGGGGTTTTTATTCCTTTGGTATTTGATTACCGATCTTTTCGGCTTCATGCCGGCCGTCGTACTGCCCTCACCGGAAAAGGTTTTCTTTACCATTTACGAGAAAATTTCAGTCCCGGTGGGAGAGGAGAAGCTTTTCGGCCATATCGGAGTAAGCTTGGTCCGAATTTTGGTCGGGGTGGGGATCGCCCTCGGCCTGGCCATCCCCCTGGGAATCCTCATGGGGTGGTATGAGGACCTGGATTCTCTGGCCTCTCCCATCATTGAGGTGTTGCGCCCTATCCCCCCAATCGCCTGGATCCCCCTAGCGATTCTCTGGTTCGGAATCGGCCTGGGGTCCAAGGTTTTCATCATCGCCATCGGGGTCTTCTTCCCCACCCTGATCAATACCCATATTGGGGTGAAATTTGTCGACCCCTTGCTCATCAAAGCCGCCCAAACCTTGGGCGCCAAAGATAAGAACATCCTCTGGGAGGTTGTGGTCCCGGCATCCATCCCCCTCATTGTAGCCGGGGTACGGATTGGGGTCGGTCTGGGTATGATGTGCCTGGTGGCCGCAGAACTGGTGGCCGCCTCCACGGGATTGGGATACCTGATCATGCTGGGAGGGGATGATCTGAAACCCGAGCTCTCTATCACTGGAATGATCCTGATCGGCATCCTCGGGCTAATTGCCGACCGGATCATTCTGGGTGTCGAGCGCAGGGTGATCTACTGGAAAAAGGAGTAATGGATCGGTGAACGAAGAGCAAAGGTCCGACAAATTGTCTGCCCAGAACGTGTCGGTCATGTTCGAGAAGGATGATAAAAGCTTCCTGGCTGTGGATGACGTGAGCCTCACCATCCAGGAAGGCGAATTCGTGGTCATCGTCGGTCCTTCGGGATGCGGCAAGACCACCTTCATGAACACCTTCGCCGGCCTGGTTCGACCGGGCAAGGGAAAAGTGTTCATGGATGGGGAAGAAATCACCGGTCCCTCTGCCGAGCGGGGAGTCGTCTTCCAACAATTCGCTCTTTTCCCCTGGAAAACGGTGAAGGAGAACATCGAATTCGGGCTGAAGTACCGCGGGATTCCCAAAGAGCAACGGGATGAGACTATAAGGAAGTACGTTCAGCTGATCAAACTCGAGGGATTTGAGAAGTCCTATCCCCACGAGCTGTCCGGGGGGATGAAACAGCGCGTGGCTATCGCCCGGGTGTATGCCAACCGGCCTCAGGTTCTGCTCATGGACGAGCCCTTCGGGGCCTTGGACGCTCAGACTCGGACCATCATGCAGGAAGACCTGAGCGAGATGTTTTTGACCGAGAAGCGGACCGTGCTCTTCATCACCCACAGCGTGGATGAGGCCATTTACCTGGGCGACCGGGTGGTCATCATGACCGCCAGGCCGGGAAAGATCAAAAAGATCATCGACATCACCAGGGACAACCTGATCCCGGATCGTCGCCGAATGAGGTATGACGAGGTGGTTAGTCTGAAGGAATTTCTAGACCTGAAAGGGGAAATCTGGGGACTGATCAAGGCCGAGATCCTCGAAAAACATATTCTTTGAAGGAGGTGGTTTCCTGCGGTCCCTTCGTGCTATTTTCTGTTTCCATCCCGAAGTAGGGGCAATTGAGGAATTGCCCATGCAAAGAAATCTGTAGAGGAAAGGAGAAAAGAGAATGAAAGGCAATTGGTTCATGAAACTGGGGATGTTCTCTCTGGCCGCAGCGATGATTCTGGCGATGTCCACGGCAGCTCACAGCCAGCAGAAGGAGCTGCCCCTGGTCCGGGCGAGCCATCAGCCCTGCATGCACGCCCTGCCCACCATATTGGCCTCCACCTTCAACTGGTGGGACCAAATCGGGATCCGGGTATCCTTTCACTATTTCGTATCCGGCATGCCCCAGGTGGAAGCCGGACAGGCCGGGGAATGGGACGTGGGGGCCATCGGCACAGTTCCCTGCCTATTTGCCGGCATCAAGTACAAACAACCCCTGATCGCCATCTCCAATGATGAATCCGTCACCAACAACCTCATGGTTCGACCCGATGCCTTCAACACCTGGCTGAAGGACCCCAAGAAGGACCTCACGGGCAAGACCTTCCTGGTCTCCACCATCTCCACCGGGCATTATGCGGTTGTTGCTTACCTGAAGAAGATCGGCCTGAAGGAAAGCGATGTGAAGATCGTCCACATGGAACAATCCGCCATCCTCTCTGCCTTTCTGTCCGGGCAAGGGGATGTGGCCCAGACCTGGGCTCCCTTCAACTATATGATGGAAGAAAAGGGGATGAAAGTCCTTTCCCACGGGAAGGATGCCGGGGTAGTGATTCCTGGCGGAGTGGTAGCCACCAAGAAATTCGCCGACGAGAAACCGGAACTGGTGGCCAAATGGCTGGAAGGCTACATGCGGGGCATTGATTTCATGATCGACAACCCCCGGGAATCGGCCAAGCATCTGGGAAAATACTTCCGGGAAAAATGCGGGATCAACCTTTCCGACGAAGTCTGCTTGAAAGAGTTTGAGCTTCGCCCCCTCTTCCGCACCAAACAACAGATCAGGATGTTTGACCGGAAGGGCGGGAAGATGAGCACGGTGGACAAGTGGATGGACGATCTGGCCCAGTATTTTGTCGAAGTAAAGAAGATCGACGCGAAGCCCGACCCCAAGAGCTACATCACCGACAAGTTCCTTCAAATGGTGGACAAACAGGCTAAAAAATAATGACACAGAAACGTTCCGATTGGGGTGGGGCGCATTAACGCCACACCCGGAATTCCTGGAATTCCTGCGTTGACATCGAACAACCTCTGCCCTATACTGAGCCGAACAATCCGCGGCCAAGGGAAAAAATCTGCCCGGAGATGGTCCTACGGAGGGGGAGGGGTATTAAACCCATTCTTAGAAAGGAGGGTTTTTTATGGGAAAGGAAGTAACTCGCAGGGGTTTTTTGAAAGGCATGGCAGCGGCCGGGGCGGTTGCTTTAACCGCTGGAGTCGCGCCGAAAGCCTTTGGTCAGGCGCCGGCTAAGGGCGGTTTCAACTGGAAGAAATTTGCGGGGGCCAAAATCCGCTTCATGAACAACACCCATGACTGGAGCACAGAATTGATCCCCAAAGCTCTGCCGGAGTTCGAGAAGCTGACGGGAATCAAGGTGCAGTGGGAGGTGCTGGCCGAGAACCAGTTCCGGCAAAAGTTAACCCTGGAGCTCAGCTCGAACCCGGATTCGGTAGATGGGTTTATGAGCCTGCCTTCGTGGGACGGAATGGCCTTTTACCAGTCCGGGTGGTACGAGCCGGTGGAAAAATTTCTCAAATCCCCTGATTTGACCAGCCCGGATTTTGATTTCAAAGATTTCTTCCCGAGCTGCACCCAAATCGCCACGATCAAGAACACCCTTGTGGGAGTCCCCCTTTACCCGGAAGTCCAGATGCTGTACTACCCGAAAGAGAAATTCCAGGAAAAGAAGCTGAAGGTTCCGGAAACCTTCGAAGAGTTCGCGGCCACCGCCGAGAAGCTCTACGACAAGAACACCAAATACGCCGGATATGTCAGCCGGGGCGATGGGATCCAGGCCGTTTACACCTTGGCCCCTTTTGTTTTCGGGATGGGGGGCCGGTGGCTGGACGAAAACGGCCGGCCGGACTTGACCAGCGACGCCTTTGTTAAGGCCTTAGAACTTTACAGCGGCACCCTGCACAAGTACGGGCCTCCGGGAATCGCCGGGCAGACGTGGGCTCAGAACCAGGTAGTCTTCATGCAGGGAAATGCCGGGATGAACACCGACTCTTCCAACTTCATTTCTACCTATGAGGATCCCAAAAGGTCCAAACTTGCAGGGAAAGTCGGCTACGCGCCCGTCCCGCGCGGGCCGGCCGGGCTGAGGAGTTCCTTAATTGCCTGGTGTCTTTCCATCGGATCAAGGTCCAAGAACAAAGAAGCAACTTGGATGTTCATCCAGTGGCTGGCCAGCAAGGAGATGGTCCTTCGTCAGGCCAAGATGAAGCTGCCCGTGGGCCGCGAGTCTGCCTGGAAAAGCCCGGAGTTTCAGTCCTCGATGTCGAAAGAATGGCTGGATGCCTTTACCAAAGAGCTGCCGACAGCGGCCGTCAACCAGGCGAACCCCTTAGTCGTTCAGGTTCCAGAAACCCGAGACGCCATCGGCAAAGCCATCGTCTCGGTCATCCAGGGCGGCAATGCCAAGGAAGCGGCCATGAAAGCGCAGCAGGATTGCTTGAAGATCCTGAAGATGACCTGAAGCTGAAGTCGATCTTGTCCTTCGACAGGCTTAAGGTTTCACACCGTTTCAATGGTGCGAAGCGGAAGCGTGAGGGGCCGAAGGGGGTATAGGAGCCCGCTGGCCCCTCATTTTTTCTTGAGATGTTTTTTCGGTCCTGTCCCGGAAGGAAACCCGAGGACGCAACATGAGTGCGAATGATCCCCCCTCTGGGGAGAGCCCGTGCATTTCCTGGTAACGGAAGGGGAAGCCCTCGGGAGACCGGGATATCCTGTGAAATCCCCCCTCGCCCCCTTTTTAAGTAGGGAAGGACGCATCTCCCCAAGCGAACTCGACTCGAAAAGGGGAAAATTTGCTCGGTCATTGACGTATGAAAAGGTACACCAATCCTCATATGGTTTTGACAGATTCCCCTTCCCTCTGGCAAAGATTGGTGGGTGTTTGCGACCGTAACGCTTCCTGGTTGATGCCCTTGCCAGCGATGATTGTGACGGTCCTGCTCATGGTGTTTCCGCTTTTTTATCTCCTGTATATGAGCGTCCATGACTGGCTTCTGATCGGGGGAAAACCGCCGCAATTCATTGGATTTCAAAATTATATCGCCCTGTTTCAGGACGAGCGCTTTCTGGCGTCTTTATGGCGGATCGGGATATTTATCGCGCTCGGATTGCTAGTCCAGATTCCCGTAGGTCTTACGATTGCTGTCCTCTTCAACGAACGCTTTCCCGGGCGGGGAATCATGCGGACCTTGCTCCTGCTGCCCATGGTGGCAACACCGGTGGCCATGGCCCTGATCTGGGTCATCATGATGGAACCGAGCAGCGGGGTTCTCAACTATTTCCTTTCCTGGTTTGGAATCGGAGCGGTGGCGTGGCTCTCGGATGTCAATCTCGTCATCCCGGCCCTGGTTTTGGTGGACACCTGGCAATGGACACCCATGGTGGCTCTGATCTGCCTTGCCGGGCTTTCTGCCCTGCCGATGGAACCGTTCGAAGCCGCCCGAATCGACGGGGCCAATGTCTGGCATCGTTTCTGGAAGCTTACCCTGCCGATGGTCTGGCCCACGCTCCTCATCGCCATCCTTTTCCGGTTCATCGATCTTCTGAAAGTAATCGAACACATTTACGTGATGACCCGCGGCGGTCCAGGGTTCGCCTCGGAGACGATTAACCTATACAATTTCCTCATGGGGCTCTTTTACTACCGGGTCGGATATGGTTCTTCGATCTCGGTGGTGATCTTCGCCATGGTTCTTGGGGCCAGCCTTATGCTGATCCGCGCGAGGAGGACTTCATGGTAGGTTCAGGCAGGGTCGCCGGGTCTCCAGTGCGGCACAATCCCGCTTTTCGCAAAGCAGTCCTTTTGGTCTTAGGGATATTGGTTTTAATCCCTTTTCTCTTTCCTTTTTTCTGGATGCTTCTCGGGTCCGTAAAAACAGAAGTCGATTTCATGGCCTATCCCCCGGTCTGGCTCTTCAAACCCACCCTCGAGAATTATGTCAAAGTTTTCGTCGAGAATGATTTCGGCACCTTTTCCCTCAACAGCACCATCGTAGCCGCTTTCACCACCTTCTTCGCCCTACTTTTCGGGATTCCAGGGGCCTATGCTGTGGCCCGGTATAAGCGGACAGGCTTCGCCCTCATTGTCCTCGCCGCCCGGATGGCGCCGGGGATCGCCTTTTTACTCCCCTGGTTCGTTCTTTTCGTTCAACTCAGGCTCACCAACACGTATTTTGCTTTGGTGACCTCGCACCTGATTTTTACTCTACCCTTGGTTCTTTGGATGATGATTGGGTTCATCGAGGCGATTCCCAAGGAGATCGAGCAGGCGGCCATGGTCGATGGCTGCACGGTTTGGGGGTCCCTGTTCCGCATCATTGTCCCCTTGACCCTCCCGGGAGTGGCCGCTTCGGGGATCCTTTGTTTCATCTTCTCCTGGAATAATTTCCTTTTTTCCGTCGTCCTGGCCGGAGAGGCAACCAAGACCCTTCCTGTGGCCGTCTTTAATTTCCTGGGTTATCAGTCCATCGCCTGGGGCCCTCTCAGCGCGGCCGCATCGATCATTACTTTGCCGGTTTTGATTATGGCCCTTATCGTCCAGAAATATATCGTGCAAGGACTGGCAGCCGGGGGAATCACCGGCTAGGATTTTCAGTGAAAAGAAGGCTCGTTGGAATCAATCCATAGGAAGCTCATCAACCCCTTTTCGAGGAGGTCAGATGAAAAACATTCCTTACGCTCGGGTTTCCCATACGGTCATCGAAGATGTGGGTCAGGTAAAACCCGCCGAGAACGTTCTCATTCTAACCGATACTGAGGTGAGTCAGACGATCCCCACTTCCTTAGCTGAGGCGGTTCATGCAGCAAGGGGGATTCCTTCCATTCTGGTCATGGCTCCCCCCGAATACCCGGGCTGCCCCCTGCCTGCACCTGTGGAGTTTGCCGTGCAGGGGGCGCAGGTGGTGATCATGGCAACCTCCAAATCCGTGGCCCATGCCGAAATATTCGGGCGGGAGATGAAGAAGCGAAGACTCATCAGCATGCCCGGAATCATGGAGAGATCTTTCCTCGATGGAGGAGGAACCGCAGACTTGAAGGAGCTGAAAGAAATCACCGAAAGAGTATCCCGAGCCCTGGAGGGGAAAAGAAGGTTTGCAATCAAGAGCGACAAAGGAACCGATGCCGCCGTCTTTTCCCGGGGCAAAGCTTTCTCCTTCTATGCTCAGCCTCCCAGCCCGGTGGGATTTGCCATGTTTCCGGATGGCGAGTCGGTCGTCGCCCTGGAAGAGAAGACCCTGGAGGGGCGCATCGTCATGGATGTCTTCCAGACCGGAGTGGGGCCTCTTCGTGAGCCCATTGCCTTTGAGATGAAGAATGGGAAGGCTGTCCGGATTACGGGAGGAATTGAAGCCCAGCTGCTGGGTGAGGTCCTGGAAAAGTACGGAGACGATAATTCCTATTACTTCGGGGAGTTTGCCCTGGGGACTAATCCCAAAGCACGGTTTATCGGCAGCGCGGGCGAAGACAAGAAGCGCATTGGAACCGTCCACATGTCCCTGGGAGATGATATAGGGATCGGTGGAGAACTGAAGAGCAAACTCCACCTGGACGCCGTAATGGGTCGCCCTACTCTGGTGGCTGACGGGCAGATTCTGATCGAAGATGGCCGACTCCTTGTATGATTAATTCTTCTCTTACCTTGGTGAGTCGTAGGGGCGATTCATGAATCGCCCCTACGACTTTAACCGATCAAGTGAGGAAAACATGAAAAGAAAAGTCCCCTATAAAAAGTTAATCGAAGATTTCCTGCTAATCTCCCACCGCCTGAGGCAGCGGGAACTGACCTTCGGGGGAGGGGGGGGAATCAGCATTCAGATTCCCCGTTCCCGAAAAGTTTTGATCAAGGGATGGGAAGTGGCCTCCGAAGACGCCGGGAAAAAGGATATTTCTCTGGTTGATCTGGATGGGAAGCAATTAAACCAGGTTAAACCATGCCTGGAGACCCCCCTGCATTTAGAGGTTTTGAAGGTTCGAAAGGATATCCGAGCCGTCATTCATGCTCATTCTCCGTATTTAACTTCATTTGGAAATATCAAAATTAGACTCCCAAAGGCCGACTTAAAAAATTATACGTTTCTAGGTGTGACCACCGCTTTCGCTCCCTACGCCGACCCGGGGTCAAAGGAGCTGGCAGAGTTAGTTTCGAAACCCTTTCAAAAGGAAGAGGTCTTCTGCGTTCTCATGGAAGATCATGGGGTCACGGTGGTGGGCACGGACATTTTCAATGCCTATTACCGCTTGGATATCCTAGAAGGCATGGCCAAGACCTTCATATTGACGAAATTGATCCGACAAATTATTTAATACAAATATTGGTTATTAATTCAAGGAATTAGAAATTAGTAATTAATAAAATAGTTGAATTTAAATCTGGAGGTCGGGAAATGAATGCAAAGGAAATCAAGAAAGTTACCTTGATTGGAAGTGGGACCATGGGGCCCGGCATCGCCCAGACATTTGCTCGGGCAGGCCTGGAGGTCTTCCTGGTGGACATAAAGCAGGAGATTCTGGATAGGGGCATGGATCGCATTGGGGATAATCTGGACGTTTTTATCGAACTGGAAGTGATCAAGCCCGGGGAAAAAGAAGCCATTTTAAGCCGCATCCATCCGACCACCGACATGGAATTTGCTTGCCGTCAGGCAGATTATTTTATGGAAGCCGTTCAAGAAATTTTGGAAAGAAAGCAGCAGGTTCACCGCCAGGCCGATCATTGGTGCCGTCCCGATGTTATTTTCACGACCAATGCCTCCAACATGCAGATGAACCCAATCGCTTCGGTCACGAAACGCCCAGACCGATTCGTTGGGACCCATTGGGTCAATCCTCCCCACATCATGCAACTGGTGGAGGTGGTCCGAGGACCTTTGGCATCTGAAGCGGCGGTCGAGACGGTCTACCAATTTTTAAAAAGAGTGGGAAAAGCCCCGGTCATCTGCAAAGACACTCTCTCCTACATCAATAATTACGTACAAAGTGCTCTGGGCCGGGCAGCTCTCGAGCTCCTGGAGCAAGGGGTAGCGACAGCGGAGGATATCGATCAGGCGGTGAACACGGGTTTTGGGTTTCGTCTTCCGGTTGTAGGGCCCCTGGCTTTTTTTGACATGGCGGGGCTCGATAATGTGCGAGACAGCTGGGAATATATCAATAAGATGGGTGGAAAGATGGGACCGCTTCCGCATTTCATTCTCGACCTCATCGCTCAGGGCCATTGGGGCTTAAAGACCGGCCGCGGGATCTATTCCTATTCCGAACAAGAAATTCGGGAACTGGCCAAGGAAAGGAACCGCCAGTTGATTCGCATGTTGAAAGCCTTGCAACGGATATGATTTTCCGAGTTCCTTGACACTCCTTCGACCCCCTTTCTATAATGGGATTGTGGAAGAAGAAAAAGCAGCCTGGGCATGTGCTCTGCAGGAGCAAGGATTTTTCCCCGGGAGCTGCACCGTTTCAACGGCGGGTAGGAAGGCCCCGGCTTGTCAGGCCACTTTGCGGAAAAAGAATGACCATTTCGAGAGATTGATCTCGGCCGTCCATCTCTCCCGTCCGGAAAATTACCTTTCCATATACCAGTCGGGCTGCAACTTCTCCTGCCGCAAGTGCCATTCATGGTATTTCAGCAAAAAGGCCGAAGGAAAGTGGCATACCCCCAAGGAAATACTCCAAAAGTGCATCGAATACGATCAAAAGGTCAATTTGAATGAGCCGCGGTTCAAGGCCACCGCTTATCATGCCCACGATACCTGCCGCTGTTGCGGCTCCTGCGTCCTTCACGGAAAGCAGTCTTCCCTTTGCCCCGGAATTCTGGAGCCCTCCGCAATCGTCCTCAGCCCCCAAGGATTCGGACCGGTCCGCAATATCGTCGGCTTCACCGGTGGGGACCTCACCTGTCAACCGAAGTTCTATGCCCGTTGCTCTGAGCTGATCAAATCCCATACCCGTCTCTGGGTTTTGATCGAGACCAACGGATATGGTCTCACCCCCAATCATCTAGACCTGCTGCGGAGCGCGGGGGTGGATGCCTACTGGCTGGATATCAAGGCCTTTCGGGAAGATACCCATCACTGGCTTACAGGGTGCACCAATGAATGGATTTTGAAACTGCCGGAGGAAATGAAGAAAAGGGATTTTACCGTGGAAGTTCTTTCCCTCTACATCCCCCAAGTGGTGGAGACGGACCAACTGGAAGCCATTGCAGCTCACCTGGCCCGAATCGACCGGGATATTCCTTTCACCATTCTGGCTTTCTTTCCGGAGTACCAGATGAAGGAATATCGCCCCCCGACGCTCGAAGAAATGGTTGGCGCTTTTCAGGCGGTCGAAGGCGCGGGCCTTAAAAATGTGAGGCTGGGAAATACGGGAATCTTTGCTCATACCGAAGATCAAATTCAAACCCTACGGCAAAAAGTCAGAATGGGTCATTTTTAAGGGTGGGAGATGCTGGGAATATCGAGCGCTTGGCGATCGGAAATTTTGGACAGCGGGAGAGAGATCGTAGAGGAGATATTGAACCTGGGGGTGCAGGCGATGGAACTGGAGTACCGGATGACCCGTTCCATGCTGAAAGAGGTTGTCCCCCTGGTCAAAGCAGGG
>DASPRR010000270.1:0-3504 GCA_035624375.1 Thermodesulfobacteriota bacterium
CTGGTGACAGGGCTGGCAAGGTAAACCCCACCCGGAGCAAGACCGAATAGAGGAGCGCTTGAGAGTGGCCCGCTCGATGCTCCCGGGTAGGTTGCTAGATCCCGGCAGCAATGTCGGGGCCAGAGGAATGATCGCCCTCTCCGGTCTTCCGGAGAGACAGAACTCGGCTTACAGACCCGCTTCCGCGGTTTCTTCTCATCTGGTCGCGCTTGTCCGGAGACCTTAGGTGCGATTCAGCGGTCGCCCCTACCTTACCCCTATAATCTTCCAGAAGGGATCTTACCCAAAGCCCATCTACGAATTCGAAGGGAAAAGGAACAAGAATTGGGGAACCCTCCTCCCTGCGTCCCGCGGCGGTTCTCATCGGCGGAGTGACCCTCGGGGAAAACCGTTACATCGGCCCCGGGGGCTGTACTGCGCCAAACCCTTCGGCGGCCAACGCGCCTGGCGCGATGCGCGTTCGTAGCGGGCGGATTATCCATCTCATGGATTCCCTTTGAAAAAAAATCCATTATATTTTTAGGAATCGCCTAAACATTCGGAAGGAAAATAACGATAAGTAAGCAAGATGCCTATAGGGGATCTTTGGAAGTGAGGGAAGGAAAATGACTCCGTTTAAATTAAATCGGTTATCTGACAGGGACTTGGATTTCCTGGCAGAGACTGCATCTCCCGAAATTCAAGATAAATCCCGTCTCAAGGAGATCATCCAGGAAGATGAGGATTTTAGAAATTCGTATGTGGGAGACCAAGAAGTATTCCGGAAGCTGATGGATGATAAAGAGATATTTTTGAAAATCTCCCCCGCGCTTTTCTTTGAGGTCTTGCTGCGCAAGGCCGCCAATGACCTGGAAGAGGCCGGTTACACCCTTGAAAAAACCAGCCGCATGAAAATTCCGGTATTCGATACGAAAGAGGTATCGAAGCTCTTGACCCGGGAGCCTCTGCTGCTCTATCTCGCCGACATGTTGGCTTCTTTCACTAAGATTCAAAGTTACACCCTCTCCTTCAGGGTTCGGAAAGGGGTCTGGGAAAGAATTCGGTTCAATGACCTGGATATCCTCAGCCTTATGAATTTCTGTCAGGCGGCGGGGGATGAGTACCGGATCGGTTTCTATAAAAGGATTGCCGATATCTGCCTTTTTATCCTGGGCATCTTCCCTGATTATGCCGAGCGGGATTACCGTTATCCCTTTTCCGGACAAGTCAGACCCCATATTCACGGGAAGTTACGGATTAGTCCGGAAGATTACGAAAAGGAAGGCCGAAAATTCTATAAACTGGCCGCGGAGCATCCATCCGCCAAAGAAATGGACCTGGCTGAGACCTTTTGGGCCCTCTACGAAAATTTTCAAAAGGCCAAGAAGCCGTTGAATTTTATCTCCGATCATTACCTTCAGTATACCCGGCATAAGTTCCTTATTTAGGCTTTCCACCGCAATCGGTCCCTGAAGCCATCTTCTTCTCCTCCTATGGTATTTTGGTCGGCCCGAGACTTATCGTCATCTCGCAAGGTCTGTATTCTATAGTCTGCGGCCTAGGCCTCATGAATGCCAGGATTCAGCCGGGCAGAAGCTCTATCCCGGTCTTAGGCTTTCAGCTATAATTGAGTAAAAGCGTCTCAGGCCGCCCATTCATATTTCACGAATCCAAAGAGGGAGCCTCAAGAATGATCGGAAAAGAAGTCGCCTTGAAAATGTTACAGAGATTGGTTCAGGGGTCGCCAGCCGATCAAACAGAAGCCCTTTTGCTGACCGAGGACTCTTCCCTGGCCCGCTTCATTCCCACGGGGATTCATCAGCATGTGGCCGAGCGGAACCGGACGTTGATCCTGCGGGTTGTTCTGGGAAAGCGGATGGCCGTGGCCACAACGAATATTCTCCATCCCTCTTCGCTCAAAATTTTAATGCAAGAGGCCATCGCGCTGGCCAAGATCCAGCCGGCCAATGAGGCTTTCGTGTCCCTGCCCGGGCCGAAGCCTATTCCTGCGATGGACACTTTTTCCAAAAATATCCGCCATCTCACTCCGGGAAGGAAGGCAAAGATTATCCAGGAGGTTATGAGTCGGGTGCAAGAAAATGGCTGTAGTGCCTCGGGGGCTTTTTCCCACGGAGAGGTGGAACTGGCCGTGATCAACTCCTTGGGCGTGGAGGCTTACCAACAATTTTCCGATTTATTCCTGCACCTGATTGTGCAGAATGAGAAGGGCTCAGGTTACGCCAGCTTCGTTTCCCGGGATTGGGATCAACTGCGGGTAGAGCCCTTGGTCAACGCGGCGGTCGCCAAAGCTTCCCGGGGGAACCCGGTTCAGGTGGAACCCGGCGAGTACGAGGTGATAATGGAACCGCAGGCGGTCCAGGAGCTCTTGGTTTTTCTGGCGTATCTGGGTTTTCATGGACTGGCGGTCCAGGAAGGCCGGAGCTTTTTCTGCAACCAGTTTGGCAAAAAGATGGTCCACGAAAAAGTCACGATTTATGATGATGGCCTGGAGCCCCAGGGGCTGCCGGTTCCGTTCGACTTTGAAGGGGTGCCCAAGCAGAAAGTCATTTTCTTTGAGGGAGGGGTGGCCAAGAATGTGACCTATGACTCTTTCACTGCGGGCCGGGAAGGCAAGGAGTCCACCGGCCATGGCCTCATCCCCCCGAACACCGAGGGACCGGTCCCAGTTAACCTTTTCATGCAGGCGGGAGAAACCCATCTGGAAGAGATGATTCGGTCGGTGCGGCGGGGAATTTACGTGACTCGTTTCCATTACACCAACGCGGTCGACCCCATGAAGGCCGTCATCACCGGGATGACCCGCGACGGAACCTTCTGGATCGAGGAGGGTGAGATCAAGAATCCGATCAAGAATCTCCGCTTTACCGAATCGATCCTGAAGGCTCTTTCCCGAGTGAAGGCGATCTCCCGAGAAAGGAAACTCTGCTCTTCGGGTTCAGTCTACGGCAGGCGCTTCATCACCGGCACGGTGGTCCCTGCCATTCAGGTGGATGGGTTTAATTTTTCCGGGGTATCGTCCATGTAACCGGCCCGCGAGGATGCGGGGGATGCTGGAGGCTGAGATGAAAGATCTGACAGAAAATGTTCTCTCTCTGACGAGACTGAAAAATGCGGATTATGCGGATCTCCGCGTTGTCCGCCGCCGTTGGGAAGAGATCCTGGTGAAAAACGGGAATATAGAGGCTGTCACCCACGATGAAGATTTCGGGTTCGGGGTCCGGGTCCTTTTCCAGGGCGCCTGGGGGTTTGCCTGCAGCTCCAAGGTTAATAAGAAAGAAGTGGAGAGGACTTTCGACCGGGCCTGGAAGATCTCCAGGGAAGGTTCAAGGATTCAGGGGAAAAGACCCTTCTTTCCCCCCGCCTCTCCGGTTGTCGCAAGGTACCAGACCCCGTTTTCCATCCATCCCCTCCAGGTCTCGATGGAAGAAAAATTAAAGTACCTCCTGGAAGCGGAACGGACCATCGCCCGGAATCGAAGGGTGAATATCTCCGAGGCCTTTATGG
>DASPRR010000271.1:0-7795 GCA_035624375.1 Thermodesulfobacteriota bacterium
CTTCTCGAAGGCCCCATTCCCCAACTTTTCTCCCGACGAAGAAACTGCCGATCGCCTCCAAGAGAAGCCAGTTGGCCAGAATGATGGCGATGGACAACTCGTTTCCGGCGAAGACCACCAGCAGCTCGCGGATAACCATCACCTGAGAGATGGTAAAGGTAAACCCCATGATAAGGAGGGCGAAATGAAGAGGGAAGTTGGTCAAGCCGATCTCCCCGAAGAAGGTATATGTTCCAAGCGAAATTATAGCACGCCTCCTCCTTCCCATCCCCTTTCCTTTCTGTTAAGATTTCTCATGCCCCTCTACAAGACTCCGGCGGTCATTCTCCACACTTTGCCTTACGGCGAGTCGGATCAGATCGTCACCTTTTACACCCTCGACTTCGGGAAGGTGAAGGGAATCGCCAAGGGAGCCAAGCGGTCGCGAAAGCGATTCGGGGTCCGACTGGAGATCGCCTCCTATGTGAAGGTTACTTTTTTTGAAAAAGAGACTTCCAGCCTCGTCCGCCTGAGCAACTGCGACCTGATCCGCCCCTTCGACGGTCTCAGGGAAGATATCAAAAAACTGGCCTGGGCCAGCTATTTCATCGAGCTGGTCAATGAAATGACCGCAGAGAAGATCCAAAACAAGCCCCTTTTTCGGCTTTTGGTTGCCTTTCTGACCTTCATCAATAAAGGGATGCTCGAGGAAGAAATCCAGCGGGTTTTTGAAATTCGCTTTCTCTCCTGCCTGGGCTACCAGCCTCAGCTCGAACATTGCACCCACTGCCAAAAGAAGCTTTCCGGGGAGAGATTCTTCTTCAGTCCCCGCAAAGGCGGGGTCATCTGCTCCGCTTGCGCAGCGAGCCTTTCCGGCCTGATTCCGGTTTCTTTGGGAACCATCAAGACTCTGCTCCTCGCCCATACCCTCCCCCTGGAAAAGGTAAGCCGAATCTCCTTCTCCCCTCAATCCCTTAAGGAAAGTCTGGCCATCCTTTCTTCCTTTCTCCAGCAATACTTGGGCAAAGAACTCAAGTCGAGAAAATTTCTGGAGCAAATCACGCCGAATGCGGAACAAACAATCATCACCAAATCCCAAGCAGCAAATTCCAAATAAATTCGAATGCCCAAAATTCCAAGTCCAAATCCCTCAATAAGAGGGTCTAATCCAACGGTCCTGATAATTGGATTTTGAAAGTTATTCATATTTTGGAATTTGGTGTTTCAACCGTTGTATTTACCTTGACTTTTGTTTCCTTTAAATGCTAGATTTTTTATTTATTAAAATAATTTCAAAGGTTTCTAGTCATGTATTTTCAAGACTTAATCATGGCCCTGCAGAAGTTCTGGGCCGAGCGGGGCTGCATTCTGCAACAGCCCTATGATATTGAAGTGGGAGCCGGGACTTTCAACCCAGCCACCTTTTTACGGGTGCTGGGTCCGGAGCCTTGGAGAGTCGCCTATGTTGAGCCATCCCGGAGGCCCGCCGATGGCCGCTACGGGGAGAATCCCAACCGCCTCCAGCATTATTACCAGTTTCAGGTCATCCTGAAACCCTCCCCGCTGGAAATCCAGGATATTTACCTGAACAGCCTGAAGGCTTTCGGAGTCGAGCCCCTGGAGCACGACATACGCTTCGTGGAAGACGATTGGGAATCTCCCACTCTGGGAGCCTGGGGATTGGGCTGGGAAGTGTGGCTCGACGGGATGGAAATCACCCAGTTTACCTATTTCCAGCAGGCCGGGGGAATCGACCTGAAGCCCATCTCTGTGGAGATCACCTACGGCATTGAGCGCATTGCCATGTACCTGCAGGGAATCGACAACGTATACGACCTGGAGTGGACGCGGGGGATCAGATACGGCGATGTGCATCACCGGGGAGAAGTGGAGTTTTCCACCTATAATTTCGAGCAGGCCGATGTGCCCATGCTCTTCCAGCTCTTCGACATGTATGAAAAGGAAGCCACCCGCCTGAACGAGAAAGGACTGGTCCTTCCGGCGTATGATTATTGCTTGAAGTGTTCCCACACCTTTAACTTGTTGGAGGCCAGGGGGGCGATCAGCGTCACGGAACGGACCCAATACATAGCCAGGGTGCGCAACCTGGCCCGAATTTCGGCTGAGGGGTACCTCAAACAGCGCGAATCCATGGGTTTCCCTCTCTTAAGAAAAGATGATGCTTGACTCGGGACGAAGATAAACGCAGATTTCCAGGATATGGACGAAACGACCAAACCAAATTTTTTTGCCCAACTTGAAAGGAAAATGATGCCTCCGGATTTCTTTTTTAATTTTCTTTTTGATCTGCGTATTTCTGCGAAAATCTGCGTCCCCTTTAAAAAGGTCTTCTATGTCTGAACTGCTGCTGGAAATCGGAACGGAAGAGATCCCTTCGGGTTTCATTCCCAAAGCCCTGGAAGAGATGCAAAGCCTGTTGGAGAAGGCATTTCAGGCTCAACGCATTGAATATAAGGATGTCAAAGCTATGGGAACCCCCCGGCGGCTGGTCGTGGTGGCCACGGGAGTCGCTTCTGCCCAGGAAGGAAGAATCGTCGAAACGATCGGGCCGGCCAAGCGTATCGCCTTCGACCCCCAGGGGAACCCCACCAAGGCAGCCCTGGGGTTTGCCCGGGGCCAAGGGATCCCGGTCGAAGAATTGAAGACCGTCCAGACTGAGAAGGGAGAGTACGTCTGCGCCCGCAAGGAGGAGAAGGGGGAAGAGACCTTTCCCCTTCTCTCCGGCATTCTGCCCCGGCTGATGGCCTCGATTCCCTTCCCCAAATCCATGCGCTGGATGGACCTGGACAATTCCTTCGCCCGCCCCATCCACTGGATCCTGGCCCTGTTTGATGGGAAAGTCATTCCCTTCCAGGTCGGGAACATCGCCTCGGGAAATGTCTCCACGGGACACCGCTTTATGGCCCTCGGTTCTTTCCAGGTCAAGGACCTCGCCGATTATTTGAGGCGTCTCAAGACCTCCTTCGTGATTGTCAACCCCGAGGAGCGCAGAGACCTCATCCTGGCCGAGGTGAACAAAGCGGCCAGTGAAGTCTCCGGCCATATTTCCAAGGATGACGACCTTCTCGAAATCGTCACCTACCTGGTGGAATATCCAGTTGCCCTCCGCGGAAGTTTTGGCAAAGAGTTCCTTTCCCTTCCCCGGGAAGTTCTGATCAGCGCCATGCGGGAGCACCAGCGCTATTTTTCCGTTTGCGACTCCACGGGCGCCCTTTTGCCCTATTTCGTCGCCATCTCCAACACCAAACCCAGGGATCCCAACATGGTGATCCGGGGGAACGAGCGAGTCCTTCGGGCGCGCCTGTCCGATGCCCAATTCTTCTTTTTCGAAGACCAGAAGGTCCCCCTCCTCCAGCGGTTGGAGGGGTTGAAGAAAGTCGTCTACCACTCCAAGCTGGGCACCTCCTACGAGAAGGTTATGAGGATATCCAGCCTGGCTGATTTTCTCGCCCATCGCATCGATCCATCCCTTCTCGAGACGGTAAAGAGGGCCGCCCAACTCTGCAAGGGGGATTTGATCACCGGGATGGTGGGGGAATTCCCTTCCCTCCAGGGGGTGATGGGGCAGGTCTATGCCCGCCTCTCCGGGGAGAAGGAAGATGTGGCCTTGGCCATCTACGAGCACTACCTACCCACGGCCGCAGGGGGGGCTCTCCCGACCTCTCGGCCGGGAGCCATTCTTAGTATATCCGATAAACTGGACACCATTGCCGGATGCTTCGGCATCGGCCTCATCCCTACGGGAACTGCCGACCCCTACGCCTTGAGACGACAGACCCTGGGAATCATCAACATCATCCTGGACCAGCACTTCTCTTTGTCCCTGAGCGAGGTCATTAAAAAAAGCCTATCCTTTTTAAAGAAGAAAATTGAACGCCCCCCGCAGGAGGTTAAGGCGGATGTTCTTGATTTCTTCAAGGGGCGAATCCAAAACTTGCTCGTCGGCCGAGGAATTTCGGCGGACGTGGTCGAAGCCGCATCCGCAGCAGGCTTAGACGACTTGGTGGACCTGGAGAAGAGAGCGCAGGCGCTCCATGATCTGAAGAAGGAGCCGGACTTCGAGCCACTGGCCGTAGCCTTCAAGCGGGTGGTCAACATTTCCAAATCTCACCCACCGGGTCCGGTTTCCCCTAAATGCTTTGAAAACCCCGCGGAGGACAGGCTCCTTGAGGCGTATCGGCAGATCGGCCAACAAGCCGAAAAAAGCATTAAGAGTAAAGACTATCCTTCTGCCCTGAAAAAACTCTCCCTCCTCCGGAAACCAGTGGATGAATTCTTTGACGCGGTCATGGTCATGGTCGAAGATGAAAAGACCAAGACTAACCGCCTCTCCCTTCTGGCCAATATCTCTAAGATCTTTTTCAAGATCGGGGACTTCTCCAAAATCACAACCGCATAAAAATCGGGTTGGAGGCAGAAGGTTTGAGGCTGGGGGTTAGAGGAAGGTTTTTGCCTCCAACCTCTAACCTCAAACCTCCAACATTTTTTTCTTTCATCCCTAGATGTTTAAATCTATTTTTCTCTTCAAATGGCCCCTAGCTAAATTCGAACTTCCCTATCCCATTGAGGATCAATTAATCAAAAGAATTCCACTACATATTGTGGAGAATGGGCTCAGGTATACATTTAGTTGTATTTTTTTAACTTTACAAAAAAGACCATCCCTGATAGAATTGCCCCTAACAAGGAAGGACTCCATGTACTAGAATCATTCGTGCCTCTGGCATGACTCTTGAAAGCAAGAGGGAAGCGACATTCCGTGCATGCGAAGCCCTGCACCGCATGGTGTTCAGCGCAAAGCGCAGCCCTGAATTACGGAGAAGGTGGCTTTGCGGGGAGCTCAATTGAAATCATTTATTTTTTCCAGTTGAAGCGAAGGGGTCGCCATGAAGATAAAACGGATGGAAGTCCTAGGGTTCAAATCTTTTGCCGCGAAGACCCAGATTGAATTTCCCCCGGGGGTGACGGCAGTAGTAGGACCCAACGGGTGTGGGAAATCGAACGTGGTGGATGCCATCCGCTGGGCCCTCGGGGAACAGAGCCCCAAACAACTCCGGGGGAAGGCCATGGAAGATGTGATCTTCAATGGCACAGAGGCCCAAAAGCCGCTAGGCATGGCCGAAGTCACCCTTGTTTTCTCCAATGAAAACGGAAAACCCCTCGCCGAGTATCTCGACTACAGCGAAATCGCAGTCAGCCGGAGGCTCTTCCGCTCGGGGGAGAGCGAATATCTGATCAACAAGGTTCCCTGCCGCCTCAAGGACATCACCGACCTTTTCCTGGGCACCGGGGTCGGCCACCGGGCTTACTCCATCGTCGAGCAAGGGAAGATGGAATTCGTCCTGAACGCCAAGCCCGAAGAGCGGCGTATCCTCATCGAGGAAGCGGCGGGCATTACCAAATACAAAGACCGGAAAGCCGCCGCCCTCCGCAAGATCGAGGCCACCCAACAAAATCTTCTCCGTCTGAGCGATGTCATCGGGGAGGTCAAGAGGCAGATGAACTCCCTGAATCGCCAGGCCAAAAAGGCGGAACGTTACAAGGGATACCGCGATGAGATGCGGCTCATCGAGTTGGGACAGGCCCACCAGACCTACCGCTCCCTGCAAAGCCAGCACGAGGAAATGCAGGCTTCGCTGCAGGGAATAAAAGACCTGGAGGTCCAGGCTGCCGCCCAAATCCAGGAGGTGGAAGCCGAGGTGGAGAGAATCAAGGTCAACCTCCTGGACCTGGAAAGGGACCTCACCGTTCATCAGGAGCGCCTCTCCGAGAACGAAGGGACGATAAAGACCCGGGAGAACCAGATCGA
Source organism: Thermodesulfobacteriota bacterium (assembly GCA_035624375.1). GTDB lineage: Bacteria > Desulfobacterota > SM23-61 > SM23-61 > SM23-61 > SM23-61. Next base: position 5,810 of record DASPRR010000271.1, read on the forward strand.
ACTTTCCTCGCGGGATCGGGAAAACCTCCAGAAGCAAGCCTTTCGGGCCGAAGAAGAGGTCGGAAAACTGACTCATCAGATCGAGGAGGCCAATCGTGAAGTTCAGGGATACGAAGAATCCCTGCAGGAACTCCAACAGAAGATCGCCTGCGATGCCGACGCTCTGTTCGAAAAGGAAAGAATCTTCTCCGACAAAAAGACCCAGCTGAACGACCACGAACAGGCCCTCTCCCAAGAAAAGAATATTTTGGTGGACCTCCTCACTCGTTTGGCCCATCTGAAGAACCAGCTTCTGGACCTGAATCGCCGATCCGGAGAGCTCCTCCGCAGGCAGGAAAAGCTGGCCGGGGAAAGGGCCGAAGCGGAGAAAAAAGCCGCAGAACTCCGCCATCACATGGTGCAACAGTCCCTCCAGCTCACTGACCGCCGGAATGCTCGGAGCCAGGTAGAAGAACAAAAAGAAGGAAAAATTGCCCAGCTTAAAGAGGTCCAGTCCACCCTGGCCGCCCTTCAGGAAGACCTGAACCAGCAGAAGGAACGGCTGAATCGGGAAAGCTCCCGGCTCAACTCCCTCCTGGAACTCCAGCGCAACTTCGAAGGGTATCAGGAAGGGGTCCGGGCCATCCTTCTCAAGAGGCAGGCCCAGGGGATGGATCAGAACGGCATCTGCGGCCTGGTAGAAGATATAATCGAGACCGATCCCCAATACGAATGCGTGGTCGAGTCGGTTTTGGGGGAAAAGCTCCAGCATTTCATCGTCCAGAACCATGAAGAGAGCCTCAAGGCGATCGACTATTTGAAGGCCCAGGGATCGGGCCGCTCCAGCTTCATCCCCCTTCAAGTGAAATCCAACCCGCTTCCTTCCCCTTCTGTTTCCCCGAACGGGGCTATCACCCCCCTCCTGAACGTGGTCAAGGTGAAACCGGAGTTTACCCATTTGGCACAATATTTCTTCGGAGACGTCTGGATCGTCTCCAACCTGCGCCAGGCCATCGATCTCTGGAACCAGGATGGAATCTGGAAAATCCTGGTCACCTTGGATGGGGAAGTGCTGCACCCCTCGGGAGTGGTCACTGGAGGGAGCAGGGAGCAGGTCTCTTCCGGAACTTTCCATCGCAAAAGGGAAATCCGGGACCTCACCCACAGCACTGAAGAGCTCCGCAAAGCCATCGCCTCACGGGAAGAAAAGCAGGAGGAACTCCTCGGAGAAATAAAAATCCTGGAATCGGCCATCGAGGAAATGATTCAGGCCCTCCACCAGGAGGAAATCCGGATCGTCAGCGAGGCGAAGGAGTTGGACCAGGGAGAACTGGAATTGAAACGCTGGCGGCAAGAGATCGAAACGCTCCGGTTCGAGGAGAGCCAGCTGGCCGAAGAGCGGGGCGAGGTTCAAACCCAGACTCATCAGAACGAAACCGCCCTCCGGGAGGCGGAGCAGGAAAAACAGAGTCGGGAAGAGGGGTTGATCCAGCGGGAACAGGACCTGCAAACCCTGAAAGGGGACATCGAAGGCCTCATGGCCGAACTGACCGAGGCCAAGCTGCGAGTGGCCACCCTGCAGGAAAAGAAACAGAACCTGGACCAGAATATGGAGCGGGCCCGCCAGGTCCTACAGGAGAACGAATCCGTTCTCTTGAGCCGGCGGGAAGAGGTTGAGGATTGCCTCCGCCAGATAAAGGAGGCGGAAGAAAAACGGCGGCAGGCGGAGAGCGACCTGAACCGTCTATTGTCGGAGCACCAGGAACTGCATTCCTATCTGGATAAGAAGCGAGAGACTCTCCGGGAGGAAAAAGAAAAGCTGGACAAGTCGGAAGTCCTGGAAAAGGAGAGGAGGGAAAGCCTGCATCATCTCCACGAGCAGAAGAACACCCTATCCATGAAGCTCATGGAGACGGACCTCAACCTGAAACATCTCCTTTCCGCCGTGGAAGAAAAGCACCGAATCCCCGCCGAGGCCTTCCTCTCCCGGGAGGACGATCAGGATTA
>DASPRR010000544.1:0-4261 GCA_035624375.1 Thermodesulfobacteriota bacterium
CCCCCTTGAATTTCTCTTCCTCTTCGGTGAAAAGATAGGCGGCGTGGGGGTTGGATTGAAGGTTGGCATGGGTCAACTTGTCGGGCATGAGGAACGCAACCGTAGTTTCGTCGATCACATGGGGGGAAGCATAAATAGCCACGTCCACTTTCCCTTTCCCATCCGCAGTGGCAATGACGCCGCGGCCCCTCGCCGTTTTGAAATATTCACTGATCTTCATGGTTCTTCCTCCTGGTACCAATTGGATTTTTCCCCGGCCGATGCTTTTGCCCAGAAGCTCCTCCCCCCGGGCCACAACCGAGGCATTTCAGAAATGTCAATCCCCCTCAGCCGGACCCCGGCAGAGCCGGGGGTTCACCATACTGAAATTACGATCCATTCTACCCAAAAAAACTGCCCTTTGCATCTGCCCCTTTCGATGTCCCTCCCGGCTCCAGGATTTCAGGTTCCAATGCCAAACCCCCGGGTTTCGGAAAGGTTGAATATTACTTGGAACCTGAACCCTGGCCCCGGGTCCCCTGCTATTGTCTGCTTCGTACGAGTGGATTCCGGATAAAGATAATCGTGGAATCCTTTCCATGAAATTGCTCTGCCCTGGCTATAGCCGCCTCCACAGTCTCCGTGGGTTCAAAGCCCAAATGGGTCACCAGGGAGGGGTTCTGCGCACCGGCCACCAACACCCGGGCTGCATGCTTTAGCCTTTTCAAGGGATAGGTGGCCAGGATCCCGTGGATCGGGTGGAAACCATAGCAAAATTGATATTTGTACAGGTACTCGGGCCGGTGGGCGAAGTCTTCTTCGAAGAGGTCCCGGATCTCGTAAGGGTCCCTGGACCGGCCAAGGACCTCGCGCCAGACTTCCCGGTAGGGAGGATGGTGGGCATCATCCCATTGATCCGGGCAGGGGGTGGCCAGGATCACCGAGCAACCGGGCTTTCCCAGGGCTTCGATCACTCCGCCCAGGTATCCAAGACCGGTGGAGACCAAAGTGAGAAGGGGGTTCATCACTGAAAAGGAGGCATAGGGACTCCAGTCTGGAATCCCATAGATCAGGATATCCGCTTTTTCCTCGGCCATTTCCCTGCGGGGCGGATACTGCTTTTTCAGGACTTCCAGGGCGGCCCTCCGGGTCTCCCCTACGGTGCCCGTCCACAACCGGGCCACTTGAAGGGGATTGGCGAGAACCGTTTCCATCTTGAAGATTCGCCCTTTCCCGATTTTCTCCTCCAGGAGCGCTCCCATTTCATCCAGCATTTCATGCATCGGGTTCCGCTCGACGGACATGGACATGCCCTCAGGAGAGTGGTGCCAGCGGATGGATCGGTACGTGGAAAGGCCCACGCAGATCGATTTCCACCCGCCGTTGAACCCTCTCCACACCACGGTATTGATATAAACGGTCAGGTCACTATCGGTAACGAGCCGGTTCACTTCCACATCGTACCCGTTGGGTGTAGTCCCCAGGTGGACCAGGTTTTCCCGGTCCTCGGCGTCATGACAGAGCAGCCGGTATCCAAACTCCTCGACCAAGCCTTTGCCGATCACCTTGGCCAACTCCCTGCGGGTGAATTTCCGGTGAAGGGCATTGGCGCACAGAAGATGGACATCCCTTTTCTTCACCCCGGCGTGTTCCAGGTCTTCCAGAACCGAACGAATGGCCGTTTCCCATACAGGCCCATAGCAGGGAACCGTGGGATCGTCAAAAGCCACCGTGACTTTCCAGCCCGGTTTAGCCAGGTCGCGAAGGGGCCGAAGGTCGAGGGGCCTTCTCAAAGCCTCCTGGATGGCGGTCTTGAGGTCAGCCGCAGGCGGAAGAGAAGTGGAAAGGCCCTGGGGCAGGAACTTCGTCCGCTCTGGAAGCTTGACCGGAATCATCCGGTCGCCGAACACGATCTGTTCATCCATAATGGTCCCCAAAAACCACGAATTTTCTCTCGCTCGCTTCGCTAGAGACGCAGAGCTCACAGAGGAGATTAATATATTTTCAAAATACAACCCAAAATTCAACAGGTTATTTTTTCGTATTTTTCTCTGCGATCCCTGTGGGCTCTGCGAGAGACAAACGTCTTTCCGTCCTTACCTCGGAGGCATTTGGAAGAGAAGGAACAGTTCGGGGGGCAGGCCCCCGCCCTTCAGGGGGACCTGGATGGGCTGGGGGAGGGAAAATCGGGTTTCTTTGCCAGAGGCCTCCAGGCGCTTCACCCGGGCTATCCCGTCTTGGACTTGGACCTCCGCCCGCAGGGTATCAAACATGGTCAAGGGTAGGGGAATTTGAGAGGCCGCGCTTCCCTGAAGCTCACCCCTCTCCAGCAGACTCCAGAGCTGCCCCCTCGCCCGGTTTAAGTCCTCCCCTTCCCATTGGAAAGAGGCTTCTCCGCTCGCTTTAATCCGCAGGGTTTGCCCTTTTCCGATGGAAGCTTGAATCTCCAGCACGTTGAGCCGCAGGTTCAGTCGAGTCTGATTCTTTCCCTGCTGGAACTTTCCCGTGAGGCGGGAGGAATTTTTCCCGTCGCTGAATTCGAAACTGGGATTTCCCAGGAGGATTTCCACCAGGTTGGGATGAACAATCAAATCTGGGAGCTGAAGCGAGAAACCATCCCTTCCCACCCGGATGTTCTCCATCCCCAGATTCAACGGGAAGGAAGGAGCGATTCGCCCGATGGAAAGGGACAGGGGAACGGACTCCTCGAAACTCTGAATCAACCCTTCCTTCAATCGTTCATAAGGAAACTGCCCGAAGAAAAAAAAGATGTAGAAAAAAAAACCTCCCAGGAGGATATATCCCAAAATATACTTGGCGATTCTCATGGCCGCTCTCTCATCCCTGGTAGAGGATCAGCTGCAGGGAGACGTCAAGGTATCGGGGCGTGGTGTACCGGGGCTTAAGGGCAATTCTGGCCACCCGGAAACCGCCGGGAGAGGATTGGGCCTCGTAGAGGAAGCGGGTGAGGAGGGGGAGTTCGGCTTTTTCCATCAGCACATCCACCACCATCCCCCCTCCCCCCGGGGAAGGGGAGGGCTTGATGGACTTCACGCTCGGGCGCAGGCCCGACCGTTCGATCCACCCGTCCAGCCGGGAAAGGGGCGGCAGGGCCTTCTCTTCCGCGGGAACCTTCTGGAGAAGGGCCGCCTTGGTCTCTTTCAGCGACTCGAGCTCCTTGTGCAGAAGGCGGAGTTGCTTGAGTTCCTGCTCCTTCTGGGGGATGAGGCGCTTCAGGTCCTTGGCCCTCTTCAACGCCGGGTCCACGACCAGCAGAAAGACCAGCAGGGCAGCCAGAAGAAAAGCCCCTCCCCGGAGGAAGACCTTCTCCCTTCCCGAGATTCTCATCCCCCGGCCCCCTGCTTCATCTGAAACTTGAACTCAATCACGTTTTCCAGGCTGCTGGCCCGGGCTGTTTTCAACTGGACGTCCTTGAAATTGCCCGACCGGTCCAGACGGGCCTTTAACTGGTTCACGGTGTCAAAGGAGTCCGCCTCTCCATTCACTTCGATCGACTCCGGGTCGACGAGTAATTCCGTCACCCTTACCTTGGCCCCCGGGTCTACCATCAGGCTTAACTCCCGAAGGACATCCAGCGGGGACCCGCCACCCGGTCCTCCTCCAAGAGAGCCCAGCTTGGCTTTCTCTTCTTGAACCCGCGCCTTCATCTGCTGGAGTTCATTGACCACCTTCTTCACCTCGGGCAGAGCCTGGAAGAACTCTTTCCGGATTTGGGCTTTCAGGTCCCGATATTTCCTTTCTTGAAGGTAAAGGTTCAGAAAAAGGGATGCAATCCCCAGGATTCCCAGAATGATGGCATAGGAAATCAGAATCTTGAGCCGGCCCCTGGCTCTCTGAGCTTTCTGCAAAGGAGCGAATTCCTCGCGCCGAAGATTGACCCAATCGGCTGAAGGCTCACCCCACGCGGCACCCAGGGCCGCACCCAGAACGGGGAGGTGCTCCTTGGGGGCTTCACCCGCTGCCTCCCCCAGGTCCAATGCGGAAACGGGGTTTCCCAGGGACTGGCTCAAGCTCTGGTCAACGCCGGGAGCCAATGAACCGCCCCCCGTGAGATAGACTTTCTCTACGGATTGGCCTCCTGCACTGAATCCCGCGGAGAGGAAGGTCCGTTTAACCTCTTCAGCCAGGCGGACTATGTTGGGATTGGCCGCGGCGGTTGGTCCCCCCCCGGAGATGGGAATAGACCTGGTCAGGGTCATTCGGTTCCCTTGCCATAGGATCAGCGTGGCCTTTTCCTGCCCCAGGTCCAGGAGGGCCCCCG
>DASPRR010000546.1:0-3240 GCA_035624375.1 Thermodesulfobacteriota bacterium
ATCGGCGAATCCGTCGTCGATAAAGTGATAGGTGCAGAATGAGAAAAGGGAGCGGAAGCGGTTTTGGCTTTTTTGGCGATTCAAAGGTTCGGCTTAGCCTTCAGCGTTTGATCCTTGGCCCTTCATGATCCTTGATCCGTTCACCCTATTTTCCAACTCATCTTTCCCTAAAGAAAAGCTTTCTCCAAGAGGGTAATGTCTCTCCGCCGGTAAGCCGAGACGACCTCGGCGCAGAAAAGAAGGATAATCGATGAATAAAACACCCAGATTACGAGGATGACAATGGCCTCCAGCGACCCATAGATCACGTTGTACTGGGATGACCTTCCGATATACCAGGTGAAAAAATGCTTGGCCAGTTCGAAGAGAAAGGCACAACTCGCACCGCCCGCCATCGCATGCCGGAAGGTGATGGAGGTATTGGGAATGATCCGGTAGACGGCGGTAAAGGTCAGGGCCAGCACCAGGTAAGGGAAAAGGTAACCCACCAAGAAACTGAAGAAAGCGGAGCGGCCGATGTCCCACCCCAAGATTTGGAGGCTGTAGCTCCCCCGGACCCCGGTGAAAGCGGTCACGGAAAGGGAAAGAAAAAAAATGACCGAGGAGGCGGGGATCATGGAAAGGGCCAGCAGTTTGGATTTCCAGAATTCCCTCCTCTGCTCCACACGGAAGACCAATCCCATGGCAAACTCCAAGGAGGAAAATATGACGCTGGCAGTCCAGATCATACTCAGGATGCCCACCCACCCCAGGACTCCGGCCCGCTGGGAGATGGCCTGGACTTCTTTGAGGATGAGAGCGCTGGCCTGGGGGAAAAACCGGTCCATGAAAACAATAACCATTTGTTGGGCTTCATCGGAGGAACCGAGCAGATAACCGGCTGCTGAGACGATCAGGAAAAGAAAGGGGATCAGCGAGAGAATGGTGTAGAAGGCCAGCGCGGCGGAGAGGTTCATACACCCGTCTTGAATGAAGGCCCCGCGGGCTTCCCAGAGGATATCCCATGCTGCCCGCAACTGGAAACGCAATCGATTATTCCAAAGAGAAACGGCCGTCTCTTTCCAGGGGACCATCAGAAATCTTTCCTCCCCCCGGGGAGATGAAGGGACTTCAAATGGCAGGTGTCGTTCAAGAGGGAAACCGTGAAGACCCCTTTCGAATATTCCAGGCAATTGATGGCTGCGGTGTCCTGCTTGATCTGCCAGAAATGGGAGTTGTCCAGGCCCAGGGCCGCGCAGAGCAGAACCTTGGAGATGACCCGGTGGGAGACGATCAAGACGGTTCGGTCCGGGTTCCCCTGCGCGACTTTGAGAAGCCCCGCCCAAGCCCGGGACCGGACCTGGTCCAGGTTTTCTCCTTTCGGAAAGGTCACATCTTGGGGTCTCTCCCTCCAGGTTTGGTAAAGATCGGGATACTTCTCCCTCACCTCTTTCAAGGCATGTCCCTGCCATTCTCCAAAGTCCAGGTCGGTAAACGCCGGATCAAGGAGGACTTCGAACCCCTGCCCGAGGGCGATCGCCGCTGCGGTTTCCGCCGCCCTGGCCAGAGGGCTGCTATAAATTTTATCAATCTTTATGCCTTGGAAATATGCAGCCACAGCCCGAGCTTCGGCCTGACCGGTATCATTCAAAGGGCATTCCACCCGTCCCCGGAAGACTTCTTCCCGGTTCCATTCCGTTGTTCCGTGGCGAATCAGGTAAATTCGGGTCACCCTTCTTCTGCTTTCATCTAACGTTCCTGGGCTGTCTTTCTCTCCTGGAGAAGCATTATTGCCCAAGGCAGTGGGACTGTCAACCCTAACTCTTGCCCTTTTACCTCTATTTGAAGTGACATTCATTTTTCCCGATGTTATAATTTTTTATCCTTTCAAAGAAGGTTTCCTCAACCTAGAAGGAGGAGGGAATATGTTCAACAAAATTCTCGTTCCCCTGGATGGGTCCAAATTGGCCGAAAAGATTCTCCCCCGGGTGAAGAAATTAGTCGGGCCCGGTCAGGGGGAAATTCATTTCATCCGTGTGGTCGTGAGCTACCGGATCGATCCCAAAGAAGAGAAAGAGGAGCGTGAGAGGTTGATGCAGGAAGCCTGGAACTACCTGGAGAAGGTCGTTTCCCGCCTTCGCAAGAAGCGAATGAGGGCTTACGCCACAGTGGTTTACGGCAAAGACGCAGTTCAGATCTGCGACTTTGCCCGCAAGAACAAGTTCGACCTCATAGCCATGGCTACGCACGGCCGTAGCGGAATCAGCCGCTGGGCCTTGGGGAGTGTGGCCGACAAGGTTCTCGGCTGCTCGGTGGTCCCGGTCATGCTGATCCGCGTTCTGTGATATTGGAAAGGAGGGAGTATGCCCAAGATTCCTGTAGTCAAACAGGAGGAATGCATTTCCTGCGGACTCTGCGCCGAGGTCTGTCCGGAAGTGTTTCGGTTGAACGAAAAAGACCTTTCCGAGGTTTACAATCCTACCGGCGCTCCGGAAGAAAAGGTCCAGGAGGCCATCGACAGTTGTCCGGTCCAGTGCATCGTTTGGGAAGGGTGAATTGAAAGGGATTCCGGATTTTTCCGAATACCGTCTGCCCAACGGCTTGCAGATTCTGGTCGGCCCGGTTCATTCCCTGCCCATGATCTCCTTCCAGGTTCATTTCGCCGCCGGCTCCCGTTATGAGCGGCCGGGGATCTGCGGGATTACTCACCTCTTCGAGCACATGATGTTCAAGGGGACCCAACAGGTGGGGGCGGAAGAATTCTCCCGGATCATCCAGGCGAACGGGGGCTCTCTCAACGCCTTCACCACCACGGATAACACCTCCTACTACGAGAATCTGCCGGCGGACCGTCTGGAGCTGGTCGCCCGTTTGGAAGCGGATCGGCTACAGAATCTCCTGCTGACCGAGGAGAACCTGGAGACCGAACGGGAAGTCGTGCGCAGCGAACGTAAACTCCGTTCGGTCAACAGCCCTTTCGGCCTGATCATCGAACAGATGGTCGCACTGGCTTATGAACAGCACCCCTACCGCTGGCCGGTCATCGGCTGGGATTCGGACCTGAGAAGTCTGACCCTGGAGGACTGCCGGGAATACTACCGGGCCCATTATGCCCCCAACAACGCGGTGGTGGTGATCGTGGGAGATGTCCGCGTGGATGAGGCTCTGAAAGCTGTGGAGAAATACTTTGGCCCCATCCCTTCCCAACCTCCCCCCCGCTTGACCATCACTCCCGAGAAGCCGCAGCGGGGGGAGAAGCGG
>DASPRR010000288.1:0-5251 GCA_035624375.1 Thermodesulfobacteriota bacterium
AGGAAGCTGGTCTACCGCAAGGGTGGCGTTTTCTTCCTGGAAGATGGTGAAGGTGGTGGCGTCTTCCACATCCAGGCTTCCTCCGCGGATGTTCCGGGGATTGAGGTTGACCCCGTCGGTGTACCGCAGAACGTGGAAGGGATCGACGAAGTTTTTGGAGTGGAGGAGATCGGAGAAACACCATCCCACATCCGGATAATAGACTTCCACCCAGGCATGATACCCTCCCCCGCTGATCTGGACCCCCCAGTATTTCTTGGAAATCCCCCAGTCATACCCCGGGGGAAGATACCCATGGGCGTACCGGGCGGGGATCCCCAAGCTGCGGAGCATGGCAATGGAAAGGTTGGTGTACCCCACGCAGGACCCCCGTTTACTGTAAAAGACCGACCGGCCGTCTTGAGGCGTGCCCCGGCCGGCGTCGTAGGTAAAATTGTCCACGATCCAGTTAAAGATGCTCGTCACCGCTTCCTGGACCGTCCGGCTTCCTTGGGCAAGAGCTTCCGCCTGGGAGAGGATGTTCCCTTCATTCACAGGGATATCTTTCTCCGGGCCCAGAAAGGACTTCATTTGGTAAGGAATCTGCTGTGTAGAAATGGGAAAAGGTGCCGTGGAATTGAGGGGCGCCAGGTTGACTTCGATCAGCACCCTTTTGCTGAATTCATCTTCCTGCAGGACTTTTTGGCTGTAAGAGCTGTTGGAGTAATTGGGAAGAAATTCCACGCCCGTCGGGTTGACGATGTCGTAGACAATGGTGTGTTTCCCGATGAGAACCTTGGTGGCGGAGAGGGCCGGAGACATCCACCCTGCTCCGATAATCCCGACCGCCGTCCACCTCCCGATCCACAGTAAGAGTCTTTTCCCCAGGCCTCTCCCCGCTTCAATCATAAACCACCATGACCCGGCCGTTCTTCAGATAACCAGTATAGGGAGCGGTGGTCAGAACGACCTGTGCGTCCCGGTTGGAGATGACCACATCGGTTTTTTTCTCTCCGGTGGCATTCAGACCGTTGACCACCACGGGGTCGGCAGTCACCCGCTGATTTCTGGCTGCGGCATTCACGTCTTTGGCGTAGCCCACCAAACCCATCCGGGCGATATCCTGCTGCCCCACGCTCTGGCTGCTGTACACCAGCTCTCCCTTTTCATTCAGAATCTTGGGAACCAGCGCAGGTCGCAGGCCAAGCTTCCGGGCGTCTATGATCAGCCCGGTGTAATCCAGTTTCTTCAGGTCCAGGTTTTCTTCCGCCTTGGCCGGAGCTTTGGCTGGCGTCTGGACCTTGGGTTCAATCGAGGGAGGAGGGGTACCACTCGGCTCCGCTACCGGAGGAGGTTGGACCTTGGTCTCCTGGGGCGGGGATGGTGGGGGTGGAAGCTTGGTATCCTGCACCGTTGGTTTGGGGGGCGCGGGAGGAGGCGGGGGCGGCGGAACGGGCTTGGGAACCGGCGGAGGCCCGAGACTGGGTATGACCGGAGGTGGAAGGGGCTGCGGAAGAGGCGGGCTGGGCATGGCCGGCTGAGACAGAGGGGGCAGTTCCTGGAGCATAACCGCCAGGAGCTCCCCCGTCATGTTGATCGTCACCGTGACTTCAACCGCCCCGTCGCTCAAGTATTTGGTATCCACGACCCTGGCCCCGATGACCATTCCCCTGACTCGGGTCAATACGCGATCACTCTTGGTGGTAAAACTCTCCACCGTGGTTTCCGAATCGACCTGCACCCCTTTCACCGTCTCCAGCAGGTTGCGCAGGGCATCGGCCTTGGCTGCGCGCTCCGCCATCAGGCGGGCCTGGGCCTGGTTGGTGATTCCCTTGGGCGGTGCACCGCTCCCCTTCGCGGTGACCGCTCCCTGGCTCCAGTTGATGGCCCCGCTGGGAAGGTTCTCGACAACCTCCCTCCGGTCTTGGGCCATCGATAGGGGGCTGGAGAGAATAAGGACCAGAAAAACGGACCAGAACGAAAACCCCATTTTTCTCATGGTTTCCTGTTCCTTTCTTGCTTTTCCAGGCCTGACTGGCTATTAAAAACGTAACACAGGTGGGGAAATACTGTCAACGAATACTGGTTTCCTTGCCCGCCCCCAGTTTTTCATGCTTGTTGGGGTTCAGGGTGAAGGAATTTGGATCTTCAGGCTCGGCGGGCGCTTATCCTTCCAGGAAACTCCTCCCCCTGTTCCGCAGGGAGAGGCCTGAGAGGAGATTCCTCCAAGCAGAAAAGAGAACCAAAGCATGTTTCCGTTTCAATCCCCCCAGGACAGGCCCGATTCAATGGAAGAACCACCGCCTCAGGATGATGATCCAAATTTCTCCGCCCTGAACCCATGAGGTCCCCCCTCCTTTCCAGAGATCTTATTTTCGAAGGACTCTTTTTTAAGAACTGGGGGTGGGCAAGATACTGGTTTCTGGTTGGGGGTCGCTAAATGCCGATCGTTCTTTAAGCTCTGGGCATTTCAAGCACTTTAGCGCATTTTAGGCACTCTAGGCATTCTAGGCAATCTACCGCATTCTCTGCAAGAAGGAATATCTCACTCATCTTTCCACCCGTAATCCCCCACCAAAGGGACGAAGACACATCCGGTCACATCTTCTTCGCTGAATTGGTCCCCTTCCCGGGTCAGCTTGTAAAGGGTCTGGGTGAACCGAGGACCTGTGGGGATGACCAGCCTTCCCCCTTCGGCCAATTGGGATTTCAGGGTTGGGGGAACATCGGGAGACCCGGCGGTCACCATGATTCCATCAAATGGGGCCTCCTCTGGCCATCCCCTGCTTCCGTCGCCTGAGAAGAAAGAGATGTTGGAGTATCCCAAATCCCCCAGAACCTTCCGGGCCCTTTCGGTAAGCGCGGGAATTCTTTCAATAGTAAAGACCTTTTGAGCCAGCTCCGCAAGGATGGCGGTCTGGTAACCCGACCCGGTGCCGATTTCTAGGACCCTTTCCTGGCCCTTCAGTTCCAGGGATTGGGTCATAATGGCCACCATATAAGGTTGAGAGATGGTTTGCCCCTCCCCAATGGGGAGAGGACGATCCTCATACGCGGAATCCCGGTAATCTTCGAGGACAAAAAGATGGCGCGGGATTTTGGCCATGGCTTCGAGCGTCCTTCGGTCGGAGATGCCCCTCCGCCGAAGCTGCTCATCCACCATGATCAGCCGTTCCCTTTGATAATCCCGTGGCACTCCCTTTTTGCCTTTCTTCCAAAGCACGGCCATGGCAGAAACCACACTCCGCCGAAGGCGAGACTAATTCCCGAACGAATAGCGAAGAGACAAATCCCAAATTCCAAATCCCAAATAAGAAGCAAATTCAGACACCCGATGATCAAAACACAAAAACTGCCCCGCTTCGACCAGGCTTGGATTTTTGAATTTTGGTTTTTGAAATTTATTTGGAATTTGGTGCTTGGATATCTGTGCTTGTTTTTTCTCTAGGTCCTCTGTTCCTCCGTGGTGAAATATTCTCACGCCCCGAATTTGTTCAACCTTCGCGCGTTGGCCAGGGCCAGGGGCATGAGCTCGACCGAACGCATTCTTCCCAGAGCACCCTGGATACAGCTGACTTCGTCAAATTTCCTGACCCCGTCGACTAGGCAGTATTGAGAATGGAGAATGACGGGGAGCGGATGCCAGCTGTGACTGGCCAGTTTGGCCGGAGTGGCGTGATCCCCGGTCACCACCAGAACATCGGGATTCAGGGCTCTAACCCTGGGAAGGTATCCATCCACCTCCTCGATGACTGACACTTTAGCGTCAAAATTCCCGTCCTCTCCCCGGGAGTCGGTCTGTTTCACGTGGAGGAAAAAGAAATCATACCGGGGATAATTCTCCTCCAGCGCCTTGAACTCCTCCTCGAGGCTGGCTACTTGAGATAGGACGGTCATCCCTACCAATCGGCTGATCCCGCGGTACATGGGATAGGCGGCAATGGCCAGGGCATTCAGGCCGTAGCGCTCTTTCATGGAGGGATACCGGGTGTGTTTGGCAAACCCGCGTAAGAGAACCATGTTGGCCTTGGGTTCATCAGCCAGGATTCTCCCAACCTGGGAAAGAATGTCCCTAACTCGCCCCGCAGTCTCTTGCGCTTCGGGAACCAGGGCTTTGGGCTCCAACGGGGGAGCCCCTTCCCGCTCGGGGTCCGTATCCTGAATATCCCCGCGAAGCCCCTCCCCTCTCAGGACCAGGATGCCCCGGTGTTCTTTCACCGTCTGCACGATCACTTCCAGACCCGCGCCGGGTTTCAGCCCCTGGCGGATTTTCTGGCAGACGCGCTGGTTGGTTTCCGTGGAAATGCGCCCTGCTCTGCGGTCGGTGACTTTTCCCCCAGAGTCCACGGTGGCGAAATTCATCCGCGCCACTACATCTTTTTCGGTGAGGGGAAAGTCGATCCCCGTCGCTTCCAGAATTCCGCGGCCGATGTTGTATTGGACCGGGTCATATCCGAAGAGGGCGAAATGGGCCGGTCCGCTGCCAGGAGTAATCCCCGGGGCCACGGGGTCCAGCAGGCCGCAGGAGGAGGCTTCGGCGAGTTTATCCAGGTTGGGAGTCCGGGCCACCTGAAGCTCGGTCCCCCCCTTCCCTTCCATCTGAATTCCCCCCAGCCCGTCCATGATGAGAAAAACGATCTTGCTGGAGCCGGAGATCAACAACTCAGAGACCAAGTTCGGGTCCATATGATCCTCCCCGGATAATGAAATACAGACCTTAGATTTCAGACATCAGACCAGTCTGAAGTCTAGGGTCTGAAGTCTGGTTAAGGCCGATTAGCTCTGCGGGGCGCCAGGCGGCGGAGTCGCTGCCTTCAGCGACGCTTTTCTTCTCTTTTCTCTTTGCTTGGCCCTTAAATGGAACCGATGTTTCATCCTTTTGTGCTTGCTCTTCGAAGTGGCCAAATAGTTTCCCCCTTCATTTTATTTTCAGATAGAATATTAGAAAAATCGCTTGAAATCAACCATTTTCCTAATGCGGAATTCGGAATGCGAAATAAAAGGAAAAGAAAAAATTCCGCATTCAACTTAGGTCGCTTGTGGAGCCTGATAGGTTGAATTCGCGCTTTAAGCTTTGCGTGATTTGGAGTCTTCAAATTCCTTTTCCCGAATTCTGCACTCCGAATTTATGAATATGGGTCTTCTCACGCTAACATCAAAAGGCTTCGCCTGGTTTTCGAAGGGCCATCCTTGGGTCTTCCGCGACGATTTGGAGAAAATCCAGGATGCCCCGGCAGGCGGGATCGTTTCCTTGGAGAGGCGAAACGGGCAG
>DASPRR010000290.1:0-2743 GCA_035624375.1 Thermodesulfobacteriota bacterium
GAATTCCTTGCTGGTCAGGTCAATTCTCTCTCCTCCTCGAGTGACCAGGTGGCGGGCCGGGTCTAAGGCCAGGTCTTCAACCCGAAGAAGAGGGGGTCCGGCTTCCGCCTTCCGTCGAAGCAAGGCCCGAATTCTGGCCAGAAGTTCCTGAAAGACGAAAGGTTTGGTGAGATAATCATCCGCTCCGGAATCCAGGCCCAGGACCTTATCCTCAATGGTCGCTCTTACCGTGAGGAGGAGCACCGGGGTGCGGACGGCCCTTTCCCGTAGCTTTTTGAGGACCTGAAGTCCATCGATCTTAGGGAGGGCGATGTCAAGGATGATTAGATCGTGAACCTGGTCGAGGACCATGGCGAGCCCTTCTTCTCCATCGAAGGCCAGGTCCACGGCATAGCCCTCTTCTTCCAGGCCTTTCTTTACGAATCTGGCAACCTTTTTTTCATCCTCAATGACCAAAAGTCTCATGAAGGGATTTCTATTGGCAATTCTTCAAATTTTGTTTCCAACCCAGGGTTGCATTTCCGATGCTTGACAGTCGAAATGAAAGTGAACCTCAATAAAATTATAACTCCTATTAAGATTTATTCAAATTCACCTGTTATTTTACGCTTTCGACTTTGCCGCCGAATCGGTCAGCCCTCCCCCTGAGGGTTCTTGAACCCACCCGAAACCATTCCCCGATAAAAATGATTCTTGACGCTCTCCGCTGAAAAGACATAGAGAAAAAGGATTCCTCCGATCCACAGAAAAAAGAAGGAAGGCAAGAGATGAAAATCAAAAAGGACCGCCAAAGGAGTAAAAGGAAGGATCGAAGTTGCCCCAATAATCAGAAGGGTCGCCCAGGTTAAAGCCTTCCCCGGTTTGCTTTTGAATAAGGACCTGCGGGTACGGATGACCAACACCACGAGTGAGGCAGAGATCACCGATTCCAGAAACCACCCGGTGCGGAACTGTTCCGGGGTGGCCCGGAGGATGAGCAGGAGGACGGCAAAGGTCAGGTAATCGAAGACCGAACTCAAGACCCCGAAGGTCACCATGAATTTCCGGATGAAGGCCAGGTTCCAGCGGCGGGGCTGTTCCACCATTTCGGGGTCCACGTGATCCGTGGCGATGGTCATTTCCGGAAAATCGGTCAGCAGATTGGTGAGCAGAATCTGTTTCGGAAGCAGGGGCAGGAAGGGCAGGAACAGGGAGGCTCCGGCCATGCTGAACATATTGCCGAAGTTGGCGCTGGTGGCCATGAAGACATACTTCAGGGTGTTAGCGAAGGTCCTTCTCCCTTCCCGGATGCCCTCCAACAGAACCCCCAAATCCTTCTCCAAGAGGACAATATCCGCGGTGCCCTTAGCCACGTCAACGGCCCGGTCCACGGAAATGCTCACATCGGCGGCATGAAGGGCCGGGACATCATTGATGCCGTCGCCCATGTACCCCAGAACGTTTCCGGCTTTCTGCAGCGCCCGAAGGACCCGTTCCTTCTGGTTGGGCTCGACCTCGGCGAATACATCTACTTCATTCACTCTCCGGGCCAGGGCATCTTCGCTCATTTTCCCCAGGTCCCCCCCGGTCAAAAGCTGCGGGGTCCGTCCTCCGACCTGCTGGCTGACAGCCATGGCTACCCACCGATTATCGCCAGTCACGATTTTCAGGGAGACACCGAGCTCTCGTAGCTTTTGGATGGTCTCAGAAACCCCCTCCTTGGGAGGGTCGAAGAGAACGATAAAGCCCAAAAAGGTCATGTCCTTTTCTTGGTCCTTCTGGATCGAATGTTCCGAACCCATATTCCGATAGGAGATTCCCAGAACCCGGAATCCCTGCCGGCTGAGGGATTCAAAACCGTTCCGAATTTTCTCTTCATGCAGATGGATATCCTCCGCGGGATCTTGCGCCGTTTCCACCCGGGAGCAAACGGACAGTACATTTGGCAACGCTCCCTTGGTCACCATCCAATGGGTGTCCCCTTTGGCGACCAAGATGCTCAGCCTTTTGCGAATGAAATCATAGGGAACTTCGTCCAGTTTTCGGTAAGAGGAGACATCGGAAGGGCGGTGGTTGCGAATGGCTTCGTCAATGGGATTCAGAAACCCGGTCTCATAAAAAGCATTCAGGTAGGCATAGTGAAGAACTCTATCACTCTTCTGTCCTTGGGCATCCAGGGTTGAGTGGACTTGGATGGTTCCTTCGGTCAGCGTACCGGTCTTATCGGAGCAGAGGACGTTCATGCTGCCAAAATTCTCAATGGCGGATAACTTTTTGACGATGACCTTTTGAAGGGCCATGCGCCTAGCCCCGTGGGATAGGTTAATACTGATGATCGCTGGCAACAGCTGCGGAGTCAATCCGACTGCCAGGGCGAGAGTAAATAGGAAGGAATCCAAGACCGGGCGTTTCAAAAAGACATTCACCGCAAAAATAGAAATGACCAACAGGAGAGTGACCT
This sequence comes from Thermodesulfobacteriota bacterium, assembly GCA_035624375.1. Classification (GTDB taxonomy): domain Bacteria; phylum Desulfobacterota; class SM23-61; order SM23-61; family SM23-61; genus SM23-61. Next base: position 2,441 of record DASPRR010000290.1, read on the forward strand.
CCATCAGAAAGTACCCGAACCTTCTTACCCCCCGCTCAAATTCGGTCTCCGGGGGGCGGAGTTTCAGTCGTTCGGAAATTTTCCCGAATTCAGTGGCCCGCCCGGTCCGGACCACCACCACCCTGGCCTGCCCGCTCACCACGTGGGTGCCCAGGAATAAGGCGTTGGACCGCAAAGTCATGGGCGTTTCGGCCGGATGCTTTCCTTGGGTTTTCTCTACGGGAAAAGTCTCCCCCGTCAGAGCGGCTTCATTCACGAAAAGGTCTCTGGCTTCCAGGATCGCGCAGTCCCCGGGAATGGTAT
>DASPRR010000550.1:0-10547 GCA_035624375.1 Thermodesulfobacteriota bacterium
CATGAACTTCAAAAAGCGTTCATGATAGGGGGTCCCCAGCTTTTTGTCCATCTCTTTGGTGACGATGAAAAGGGAATTGGCCGTGTCCATGGTGGGGCAGCGCTGAAAGCAGGTGCACGTTTTTTGCCCCACCAGCCTGGCCATCTTCACTTTTTTCACCATATCATCGATGCTCTGGTAGATATGACCGAACCGGTTGATTTTCCCTCCGGTCAGGGGGGAGGTAACGGTCATGAGGTCCTCATATTGAGGGTCGTGGGCCAGATCGTAGGTCATGGCTACAGCATTCTGGGAGGGGATCACCATAGGATGGTCCACAGGGTCGGTAAGACGTTCTCCCAAGAAGTAGACCAAGGGTTTCATCTTTCGTAAACTGTTCCGGTACTGCTCTCCGTTCATCAAAGCCATACAATCCTCCCCTGCACGATTAAATTCAATCCCCCGGGAGGGGGATGTTCCTAGGTTTCCTTTCCGTTCGAGTTTCTTTCATTTTTCCCGGCATCCCTCCTGCGCTGAGGATTTGAGACCGGGGCTCCTGCGGCCGGATGAGAAGGCCCGGCTACTTCCATTCTTTCAGATTGACCCCGATCCGCTCGAGATTCTCTCCCAAGATGTTGATGGCATTTTTATAGAAAAGCTTTTCCAGAAATCCCTCTCGGTAGCCATTCTCTTGATGCTGCTTGATCAACTGATCCAGGGGGAAGAGGTTATACTCGGACCCAAACATATATTTGTCCTGGAGGCGCCGGTTCATTTCGTATTTCATGTTCTCAGGAAAGTAACGAGGGTACATGCCCGAGGTCTCCCGGTAGACGTTTCCTTTGTGCATGGTGACGGCGTTGAGTTCTTCCACCCAGGGATCTCCTACGTGCATGGCGATAATCTTCAATTTCGGAAAGTCGGCCGCCAAATCGTCAAAATCTGGAATGGGCCTGGTATAGCGCAGCTTGATCCCCCCGCCCCCCGGAAGGCCGGTGCCCAACCCGGAATAGCCGGTGTGAAGCTGGATCACCGCGCCCAGGTCCTGACAGAGGTCCCAGAGAGGATAAAACTGGGGGTCGTTGACGTGGAACTGCTGGGTGGGCTGCTGGAATTTCAGGCCGATGAGTTTTAGCTCCTTGATGCATCGTTCCGCCTCCTGCAGCGCCAGCTTCCCTTTCCAGGGATCTACCGAGCCCCACCCGGTGAGGAACACGTCCGGGTATTTCTTGACGATGCCGGCAATGTAATCATTGCTGGTCTTGGGACCCCCCAAATGGGTCTCCGCGTCCCAGGCGACCGGCATGCCCACCATATTATTCGCGCGGAAATCTTTTACCATCATTTCCACGGTGGGGGCTTCTTTGAGGAGTTGTTCAGGAGTAGTTTCCTTCCGGTAAAGATACTTGGAAAGCTGAACCCGGTAGTGGATGATGGTCTTTAATCCTTCACTGTCGAATACATGTCCGTGGACGTCGATAATTCTTGGCATTTTCCCCCTCCTTGTTAGGATTTAAATGACGACAGGTTTTTTTCTTTCCTGGGGTTGATTTCGCCCAGGATCGCTTTCTTCATTCTGAGAAATTCGCGCAGATGCAGGGTGACCATGCCCGTCTGAGATTGGGCCCCCGAGACAAAGAAATCATAGAGCGCCCCGGCGGCATCGGTTATCCTCGGGAACCTGCCCAATATAGACCCCCGGATAGTGATGTGTTCAATGGACCCCAGGATGGCATCCCGGAGCAGCCTGGAGTCAATGTCCGGCCGGATGACTCCCTCCTTTTTTCCTTCCTCGATGGTTTGAGCCACCAGCTTGGCGAACTCGCGGATCAGCCGGTACGCACGGGTGGAATTGAACCGGGGGTTTTGCTGGATGTTTTGAAGAAGAATCAGCACGTAATCTTTATTCTTTTCATAGAAGTTGAGATGATACCAGATGATCTTACGAAGTCTGGGCAGGGCCCCGTTGATTCCCTCTAAATGCTCGTGGAGGCCAGAGAGAAAATTTTCCATCCGCTCCTCGGGAATGGAGAAGAGGAGGTCTTCTTTGTTCTTGAAATAGACATAGATACCTCCTTCGGCAATCTTGGCTTTCTTGGCGATTAGGGAGATCGTGGATTCGTTGAAGCCCTTTTCGGCAAAGACCTCCGTCGCCACTTTCAAGATCAGTCGTCTTTTCGCTTGTCCCTGGCTGGTCCTCTTCCCGAGAGAGGCGGCATCCAAATTCTTCGCGGCTTGCGTAACGATCCCTCCTTCTCCTTTCACTGGCATCAGGTGCCCAGGGGTCTGGCTGAGCCAAGGCAAAATTGAACTTGAATATTACTCAAATTTAAAATCATGTCAAGAATAATTTTTCTCCGCCAAGAAAATATTTTGATCGGATTGATATTAAATATATCATAAAATATCAATTACTTACGAATTATTTTCTCCTTGACCATATTGGTCATCGATTCTACTGAGTGAAATTCATGTTTTTTGTATCTGGATTGGCCCTTCCGATTAAGGAGCGGGTCCCTTCGGTTGAGGTTTCCACCGCGGCCCCCCTCCTCCTTCTTGCCGGCAATAAGCGAAGGTAACCTTCTTGAGAGCTTTCCTAAATGATCAAACCGCCGTCGCAGGAAATCACTTCGCCGGTCACATAGGAGCTTTCGTCTGAGGCCAGGAAGAGAGCTACATTGGCCACATCGCGCGGCAAGCCCAGCCGGTTCAGGGGGACCATAGTCGCCAGGTTGTTCTGCATCTGTTCGAGTATGGCCGGAGGGGTGGATTTGAGCATGTCGGTCCAGATCAGTCCCGGGGCGATGGCATTGACGTTGATCCCTTTGGGCGCCAATTCTTTGGCTGCCGTTCTGGTCAATCCGATGATGCCCGCCTTGGCAGCCGAATAATTTAGCTGCCCAGGGTTTCCCTTCCACATCGCCGAGGAGAGGTTTATGATCTTCCCGTAGCGTTTCTCCCTCATCACCCGGGCCGCGCACTGGGTGCAGAGAAATGCGCCTTTTAAATTCACCTCGATGACCCGATCCCATTGCTCCTCGGTCATCTTATGCAGCCTGGCATCGCGAATGATTCCTGCGTTGTTAACCAGGATATCCAGGGTTCCGAATTCCTGGACTGCCGTGTCGACCATTCTCTGAACGACGCCCTGAACGGTAACACTGCCGATGACGGATCTAGCCTGGCGGCCCCGGCCTTTTATTTCTTCCGCCGTGGATTTTACATCGGCCTCATTCACATCATTGACCACTACGTTAGCTCCTTCTTCGGCAAAGAGCAGAGCGATCGCTTCCCCGATTCCTCGCCCGGCCCCGGTCACAATCGCCACTTTGTCTTTCAATCTCATTTTCCCCATTCTCCTTTTCTTCCATCTTCCCGCAAAACATCCCTAAAGAAAGACGACGGAAACCTCACTGCAAACTAAGAGCTCGAACCCCCGCCGCTCTGCCGGGGGTCCGTCTCAAGCGGATTGACATTTCCGGTATGCCTCGGTTGTGGCCCGGGGGCAAGGGCCTTCTGGGCAAAAAGCATCGGCCGGGTTGGCCCTCTTCTTATAGGCTTGGACCGGCTTCCGCAGGATGCGGCGGGCTCAACGGGCGCCCGGCCGGTCGCCTCTACAACGGAATAATCTTGCCCTTGGGCAAAGAAGGGTTGGCCCGCCCGGTCCATGAAATAAAAGCTGCCTCATGATTTTTGCCCAGAAGGTCCTTGCCCCCGGGCCTGGCACCCGGGTGGGCCACCTTTAGGTGACGCTCGTTTCAATCGGTTTTGAGCGGTTCCCTGTTTTTCATACCTTCGGTTGTGCCGGAGGTCATGATTTCCAGATGATCCAAAAAATTGATCAAATCTTCCATCCCGCCAGGAATCCCTCTTCCATCGCCTCCTTGACCATGCGGGGGCTGATGCAATCCCCTGCCACGTGAACCTCCGGGACGATCCCTTCCAGTTCCTGGACAAGCTGACGGTTCGCCATCGAACCCCCTGCTAGGACCACGGCATTCCCCTCGACCCATGTAGACCCGTCGCCCTGTTTGACCCTTACCCCCTTTTCCGTGATTTCTTCCACCCTTGCGCCAGTCATCATTTTTATTCCTGCCCTTTTCAACCTGGCCAGGAAAAAGGGCCGGTACGTAGGAGACATATCATTCGCCATACGGTCCAGCATTTCAAGAACGGTGACCTGGGTGACGCCTTTTCCCTGCTCGATGAGGAACTCGGCCGTTTCACAGCCCACAACTCCCCCGCCAACCACCAAAACGGACCCGCTCACCGACTTTGATCCCGCAAGGACCTCCTCGGCAAAAACGACATTCTGTCCCCGGGACCCAGGTATATCCGGGAGCCGGGGGGTTGACCCCAAAGCCAAGACCAAGGCATCCGGTTTTTCTTCCTGGATGCTCTCTCGCCCAGGTTCGCTATGAAGCTTGATTCTCACCCCGGCCTTTCTTGCCCTCGCGGATAGGCTCTGCGCCAGGGCCTTCATCTCACTTTTATAAGGTGGTATGGCAGCTAAGAGAAGCCGTCCCCCCAATTCTTCCCCTCGGTCATAGAGGGTCACCCGGTGACCTCTCATGGCCGCGATGGTCGCAGCCTCCAAGCCTGCCGGACCGCCGCCAATCACCATGACCTTCTTGGGCTTAGGCGCCGGGTGCGGGATATAATGGCCCTCTTTTCCGGCGACGGGATTTACTGTGCAGAAAGTCGCCACCGGTTTGCCCCATTGTCGGTAGGCCCCCATGACCTCGGTAAGACAATTTGAACAGGCAATGCACGGTATAATTTCCTCGACCCTTCCCTCCCTAGCCTTCTTGGGAAATTCGGGATCGGCAAGTAATGCCCTGCCCATGCCAATCAGGTCGGCCTTGCCTTCTGCCAATATTTTTTCCGCCACCCAAGGGTCATTTATGCGATTGGTAGCGACGACCGGGATACGAACCCCGCTCTTGATTTTCTCGGCGAGGTGCGCAAAAGCTCCCTTGGGAAGAGAAGGCTGGACAGTAGGCACGGGAGACTCATGCCAGCCCGTGTACATATTGATCACCTGAATACCGGCTTTCTCCAGGATTTGCGCGACCCCCTTCGAATCCTCGATTGTGTGTCCTCCTCCCATTTGTTCTTCCACATTGAGACGCACGCTGATCGGGAACCCTTCGCCGACCGCTTTTCTTACGCTTGCGATGATCTCCAGGGTGATCCTCATCCGGTTTTCAAGGCTGCCCCCATATTGATCCTGACGCTTATTGCTAACCGGAGAGAGGAATCGGTTTAGGAGGTAACCTGCGCCGACGAGTATTTCTACTGCGTCGAAGCCCGCCTCCCGGACCCTCCGCGCTGATTTGGCGTATTCTTCGACAATCCCGTGTATCTCATCGACGGTCAGGGGCCGGGGCGTACAGCGCATCATCAGATTCACGACCGGCGATGGGCCAACCACTTCGGGTATGCCTGAACCCAATATCACATGATAGGAGGTAATAAGCTGGCTGGCGATTTTGGCTCCGAAAGCATGAATCCTCTCGGTCAACCGCGTGGCCCCCGGAATGAAGCGGTCCTCGTATAAACCCGGTTCAACGGGCGAGCCTGCGCGGACCGGCGAAAAAGGCACGATAATAAACCCGGCTCCTCCCTTGGCCCTTTCGGCAAAAAAGTTCACCAGCCGGTCGGAGACAGTCTCATCTGATTCCCCATACCCGGTGGTCATGGCCAGCATCACGATCCGATTCTTCAGTTCCATTTTGCCGATCCGAATCGGCTGGAATAAATTTCTGAACGGCTCCATACCCGGTCCTCCGGATTTCTTAAGCCTAAAACTTTACCAAGATATCTTAGAACTTGTCCGCAAATAATATTCCCCCCTTTGCAAAGGGGGGTTGGGGGGATTTTCCTAAAGCGATCTAAAGCAAATCCCCCTATGTCCCCCTTTTTCAAAGGGGGATTTAAACGCAGACCTTTATTTAAGGATAAGCTCTTAGGCGTTCAGTGCCAAACTGCTCGCCATCCCGCGTCTCGCGGGAATAGGAAGAGAATATGCTTCATCTGGGCTGTAGGGGCATCGCGCTCCCGCGAGACATCGTGCCCCTACAAGCGCAGCGTATCGCCTTTGAGGCCTCCGAAGTAACCCTACATGGGCAAGAACAGGTAGATCAGGGCGACCAAAATGAACTCGAACAGACAAGCCAGCATACAGTATCCCATGATCGTTCTCATCTCCGTTCCCGTAGCTCCCAAGAGCGGGAGAGCCCAGAAGGGTTGAATCACATTGGTCAAAACTTCTCCGGCGGAAAAGGCCATCACCACTCGGTTGAAACCCACTCCCAATTTGTGGGCCGCCAGAACCATAATCGGTCCCTGGACCATCCAAATCCCACCCGAGGAAGGGATAAACATGTTGATGATTCCCGAGCTGATCATCGTCACGAGCGGATAGGTGAAGGGACTGGAAATGGCCACGAACCATCCGGCAATAACCTTGAGCAGACCCGTGTAGGCCATGATGCCAAAGATCCCAGCATAAAAGGGAAATTGCATGATAATCCCAAATGCCGCGCCAGCAGCCACCTTTATGGATTCCACAAAGCGGGCCAGATTTTCATGCAGCAGCATGGCGATGCCGATGAAAATGAAATTGTACATGTTAAGGTCCACTTGCGCGAACTTCTTCCCTTGAAACCAAAGAAGGATAGCAGCAAAAGTCATGATGCACAGCAGGATCCAAATGGTCCGGCTCCAATTCAGCTTGTCAGCCAGAACCATCTCCTTGGGCCTTTCCAGCTTGAACTGCGATTGAGCGGATAACTTTTCCAGGGCTTGCGGAGAGATGGTCTTCGTCCGCTCTGGAGTCGGGTGCATAAGGTAGCATACGATCGTGGCAAGAATGGGGGTCAGGACTAGGCCAACGAGGCTGGCTGGAGCCCAAATCGTCTTGTCGAAAGACATGGGAGCTAGTTTTTGCCCGATCTCTTTCTCGATGGACTGGACCATATCGGGTGCCCAACCCCACCCGGGACTATTGAGGAGCAGGGGTTCCGTAAGCCCCACGCCCCAGGTATCGGTGGAGATCGCCCCGATGTACGCGCTGGCTACCAGCAAAGGCCAGTGGACCCCTTTTACTCTCCGGGCGGCCCCGATGCACAAAAAGATCCCTCCGATGAACCCCAGCCCCCAGTTAACGACCGAAAGAAGGGCCGCCGCCGCGCAAACCAGGGCCACAGCCTGGGGGGGGGTTTTGGCGATTCCGGTGACCGCATCGATGGCTTTAATTCCGATGCGGGTAATGGCCAGAGAATAACCAAAGATCAAAAGGATGACCATTTGCATGGAAAAGAGCAGGTACGCCCAGAATCCTCTGTACCAGCATTCAACGATTTGGACTGGAGATGCCCCTACAACGACGAAGGCCATTATGAAAACGATGAAGGTGAGCAGGGCTGCAAAGATAAAGGAGTCTGGCATCACCTTCTCCATTCCAAAATGCCACTTTTCCGCCCAATTCCGGATAAATCCTTTCATTACAAGCCTCCTTTCAGAGATTTATTCTCAGCAGGGTGCCAAAATGCACGGAAAGGCATCTTTCCTCGGACCATGGAACGATAGCGCTTGAAGGTCCTCCTCCTGTCCTCCTTTTCTCCCTCCTTACCAGTTCCCCCTTTTCCTCTCCTTCCCTTCAATAAGCGACTTTGTCCAGGCCCTTCAGCCCGAGCATCTTCCGCGCCTCCGCCGGCGTAGCGGGCTCAAGCCCGAACTCCCCGGCGATGCGCACGATCTTTTCCACTAATTCGGCGTTGTTCTTGGCCAGTTTGCCCTTGCTCACCCGCAGCGCATCCTCCAATCCCACGCGGGCGTTGCCCCCCATGAGCAGGGACGTGGTGCACATGGGCATCTGGCTTATTCCCGCGGCGCAGACCGACCAGAGGAAATTCTTTTCCCCGATCTGCCTGCAGGCCGATTCGTAGAGGATGACCAAATTTTGAACGGTGGCGGCCATGCCTCCCAGGATGCCGAGGACGAATTGGATGTAAACCGGGGTTTTCAAAAGGCCCTTTTCGATGAAATAAGCGACGCTGTTGATCATCCCGGCATCGTAAACTTCCAGCTCCGGCTTGGTTTGGTTCTCGTTAAATTTTTCGAAAAATACTTTCATTGATTTGAAGCTGTTGAAGGCAATCACGTCTTCGGTGGCTTCCAGGAACTGTTTTTCCCAGGGAAACTTGAATTCCTTCATCTTCTCCAGGACGGGGAAGAGGCCAAAATTCATGGTGCCCATATTGAAGGAGGCCAGCTCCGGCTTGAAAGTGGGAACCACGGCCACCCTTTGCTCTGGGGTCTGGCCAAACCCTCCTCCCGTGGTGGTGCAGATGACCAAGTCGCTCTTGCTCTTGATCTTGCCCAGCACTTTCCTGAAAAGCTCCAAATCCGGGGTAGGTTGCCCGGTTTCCGAGTTCCGCACGTGGATATGAACCACCGCCGCCCCCGCCTCCCTGGCCTGGACAGCGTTTTCCGCTATCTGATCCGGAGTGATGGGAAGGTAAGGACTCATCGTCGGCGTGTGGATCGATCCGGTAATGGCCGCTGTGATAATCACCTTGCTCATGAATGCATTCCTCCTTTGGTAATCATTCTTCCAAGATTTTTATTTCAGCAGTAGGCTTTGACGATCTTTTGGATACATCCGGGGTCGAGACTCCCGGGCTCCGCCGCATGCCCGCGGGGGAGGACGGCAATCAGGATATCCCCATTCCTTCGGGTAGATGGTTAAAAGGACAGGTTGGAGCATTGATCCAATCAGTTGTGGAGCTGTGATTTTGTTGTCTGGAAAGCCGAGCCCTGGCCGCTACACTTTGATGACGATTCAAATCGCCTTTTCCCGCCGGAGTCCTTCGATGGCCTGCCGGTCATATCCTAACTCTTTCAGAAGCTCCTCCGTATGCTGGCCCAAGGCAGGGGCGGGATGGTTTATTTCCCCGGGGGTCTCGGAAAGCTTGATGGGAATGCCGATCTGCTTCACCCGGCCCGCCTGAGGATGTTCCACATCGACGATCATCTGCCGGTGGAGAACCTGCGGGTCCCGCAAAGTCTCCCCCATGTCTTTCACCGGCCCCAGGCAAACATCCTGCCCCTGGAATAAGGCCACCCATTCATCCCGGTCTTTCTGGCGGAAGGTCTTCCGGAGAAAGGCATAAATCTCCTGACGCTTCTCCCCTTCCGTCCACTGATGGGGAATGAAGTCCTCCCTCCCCAAAGCCCGGCAAAGATTGGCCCAGAAATGAGGCTCCAGGGGGCCCAGGGAAATGGACTTTCCATCCTTGGTTTCATAGAGAGAATAGCAGGGGATGTTCCCAGCGCCCCAAAATTCTCCTCTCTTGGGAGACCTTCCGGTGGAGAGAAGCTCCGCCAGGGCGGCATGCTGCAATCCCACCACTCCGTCGAACATGGAAATATCCACCCATTGCCCTTTTCCCTCTCTCTGGGCAGCCATGAGGGCCACCAGAATCCCCACTGCGGCCATCAGGCCCCCTCCGCTGTAATCGGCAACAAAAACCGAAGGCAGGGCCGCCGGCCGATCTGCATATCCTTGCGGGTCCAGGATCCCGCTGTAGCCCATATAGTTGAGGTCATGACCTGCCAGCAGGCGATAGGGACCATCCTGTCCGTATCCGGAGATGGAACAATAAACGATCCGGGAGTTAATTTCTTTCATCCGCCGATAATCGATCCCCAACCGCTCCACGACCCCCGGGCGAAATCCTTCCACGATCACCTGGGAGGTGCGCGCCAGAGCGAAGAAAATCTCCTTCCCCTTGGGGGATTTCAGATTCAGGGTTATGCTTTTCTTGTTCCGGTTGAGGTCCAGAAAACGAATTCCCCATCCCTTGATGGAAGGGTTTTCGGTCCGGAACCAGTCTCCTCCCACTTCCGGGTTTTCCACTTTAATCACCTCGGCCCCAAAATCGGCCAGGAGGTGGGTGCAATAGGGCCCCGGCAGAGTGAGGGTCAAATCCAGAATGCGAACCCCTTTTAATGCCGCCATCGGATGCCTCCGTTCATTTCCTTTCCCCATGAAACGACCAGCGCTTTACCGCCGGGAGCGGAGCGAGCAAATACCCCCCGGTTCTTCGGGCTGACAAAGGCCTGCCAGGATTCCAGATCCCGTCTGGATCAGGGAATCCCCGAGATTTCCTTGGCCAGGTCCTTTTTCTCCTCGAAGTCAACCAACCGGTTGAGGCTGCTCTTCTGGGCCGCCGGCGGCCCCGCCCCATGCATTGATTCCACCACATAGCCCACGGAATTGATCCCGAAGAGGATGTTCTGGATCAGGTAAATGAGCCGCATCTTATGCTCCGTGGGAACCTCGGGCAACCCTCTCATGTATTTTTCCACATACTTGCCGATCTCCGGGCTTTTCAAATCTTTCTCGGACACCATGGTGCCCAGGATCCCTCCCGTGACGTCCACCGCCAGCCGGGCCATCTCAAAGGGCAGGGTGCCAACATTCAGCTTGCACACATTGCCCAGAAGTTGATTGACAAAGTAAGAACCCGCTTCTGTCTCGCCTCCTTCAACCCCCGAGG
>DASPRR010000326.1:0-7914 GCA_035624375.1 Thermodesulfobacteriota bacterium
GCCGGAGAGGGTTGACCTGGCTTTAGATACAACCGGAATGGACAGGGTTCTGGACTTTGATCCCCGAAATCTCAATCTGGAGGTTTCGGCGGGTATGACCCTGGATCAGATCAACGAGTTTCTGGCCGGCCAGGAAAAGGGTTTTTTTCTTCCCCTGGACCCGCCTGGGGCGCGACGGGCGACCATCGGGGGAGCGTATGCCGCCAACTCCAGTGGGCCCATGAGGCTCCGCTACGGGACCCTTCGTGATCTCGTCCTGGGGGTTCGGGGAATCGATTCCCGAGGGCGGGATGTGGCCTTTGGGGGAAAGACGGTCAAGAATGTTTCGGGCTATGATCTTACCAAATTCCTCATCGGGTCTGCCGGAAGCCTCTGCCTGATTACTTCCGTTGCAACCCGGGTGTACCCTTTGCCGGAAGCATCTTTGCTCTGCGACCTGATCTTTGAAACTTTGGAAGAGGTGGAAAAATTCCTGGCCGCCCTCCGCTCCTCGGTTTTCATCCCCTCGGCGGTTGCAATGACCGAACTTGCCGGAGGTCCCGGTGTGTCCGATACGGCCGGAATCCGCTTCCGCGTAAGGATCGGTTTTGAAGGCCACCGCCTGGCCGTGGAGAGGCAGAACAAAGACCTTCCGAAGCTTGCCGGAGAGTTTGGGGGATTCGGGGATGCAAGGAGCGGTCGGGATGGAATGATACGGGGAATTCGGTCCGCGGTGGACCCCGATAGACCTTTTGAAAATCCCCTTTTCTTGAAAATTACCGTTCCCATTGCTCAGGGGCCTCGGACTTTCGCTTCTATCCATAAGGCGGCCCAACAATACGGACTTCCGGCGAAATTGGTTCTCTGTGCCGCCAATGGGCTCATCTTCCTCTATATAGGAGAAGCCCATCGGAATCCGGCCGGGGAACTGCTCCGGGACCTCAAGGACCTGATTTCTACGGCGGGCGGTTACCTGGCCCCTCTTCTGGGTCACCGAAGCCTTTTCGCGAGCTGGGGAGCCAGAGTGGAACCAGCCTTGCACCAGCTGGCGTTCCAGCCTATCAAGGAGAGACTCGACCCCACTGGTGTTTTTCCGCCGATCGTATGAAAGAAAGGGTTCCAGGTTCAGGGGCGCAGGTTTCAAGGTTGAAGCCTTAAAAGAGTTACTAACCGAGGAAGGATATGGATGAGGCATTAAAGGCCGTTTACGATGAAGTCTCCAAATGCAACCGGTGCGGTTTCTGCCAGGCCCATTGTCCCATATTCGAGGTGACAGGAGACGAGCGGAATGTGGCTCGCGGGCACAACGTGCACGTGCGCAAGCTAGTAGAGGGCAGCCTGGAGATGAACCAGGACTTCAAAGATCCCCTCTTCGACTGCCTTCTGTGCAGAGCCTGCGTGACCAACTGTTTTCCCGCCGTGCGCACGGATCAGAACGTAATCGCCGGACGGGCGGAATATCTGAAGAGGGTCGGGCAGCCCAAGACCCTGCGCTTCCTCTTTCGTAGCCTCCTCCCGGATCATGCCCGCCTCTCCTCCTTCGTTCGGCTGGCCGCCGTGAGCAAAAACTCCGGAGCCACCCGGCTCGCACGGGCTATGGGTGTGCTCAACTGGTTTGGCCGGGACCTGGACAAGGTTGAGGGAATCGTAGAAAAGCTTCCCACCAAGTTCTTTCGGGAGAGGGCCGCTTCCCGACCCACCGCACCCAAGGCCGGAAAGATTCGGGTTTCCTACTTCGTGGGCTGCGCTTTCAATTTTATCCTCCCCCAGGCCAGCGAGGCGACCTTGGAGGTGCTGGAAAAAACCGGGGCGAACGTGCAGATCGCGGAAAACGGCTGCTGCGGCTCTCCGGCCTATGAATACGGAGACTTGGAGGCCGCCCGGGAAATGGCCCGAAAGAACCTGGAAGCTCTGGAAAAGACAGGGGTCGAAGCAGTGGTGACCGATTGTGGGCGGTGCGCGACTTTTCTCAAAGAATATCCCCAACTGCTGGAAAGCGATCCGGCCCTGCAGGAAAAGGCCAGGCAGGTCGCCCGAAAGGTGAAAAGCTTCAGCGAATTCATGCAGCCATTTATTCGGGAGTCCCCGCCTGCCAAATTCCTTTCCGGCAAAGTGACCTATCACGACCCCTGCCATCTGAGCCGGTACCAGAAGGTGACCCAGGAGCCCCGCGCTCTTTTGAAAAGGATTCCGGGGTTGACCTATGTGGAACTCCCGGAAGCGGATCGATGCTGCGGAGGCGCGGGAAGTTACACCATTTCCCGGTATGACCAATCGATGAAAGTTCTAGACCGCAAGATGGAGCTCGTCAGGAAGACCGGGGCCGACATTCTCGCAACCGAATGCCCGTCTTGCATCATTCAGCTCAGCCACGGAGCCCGCCGTGCCGGCCTGGGGACTCGAGTCGTCCATCTCAGCGAGCTATTACGGGAGGTGATTTAATCCTTCGTCCCGCACCCGGGGTTTCGCCGAGAGGCTCAGCCGAAGGTCCGGCCCTCTGAAGCAGGGCTCATGACCCGCATAGGTTCAACCTTTTCCCGATTGCTAAAAAAGCCCGATGGAGAAAGCCAGCAGGAATTGGCCCAGGTAGTAGAGTGGCAGGCCGATCAATCGATTGAAAAAATCCCCTTTGATAAATTGGTTTCGGGCGACGAATAGGTCAGAGAGGTAAAATAGGAAAGCCCCGGCCAGAACGAACAATCTCCCTCCATAGGAAAGAGACGTCCCGGCAAAAACTGCCCAGGCCCCGGTCACCATCGAGGTGATGACCAAAATGTAGATGCCTACGGGAACGAGCATCGCCTTCAAGTGGGGCTGCAACCATAGAAAAGCGAAAAGACTGAATAACCAGAAGAGAATCGCCGTTGGCACAGCCCAGGCGGAAAGCCCTATGAGCCTGGAAAAGGCTATGATGTAAAAAATGTGCCCAAGCAGAAAAGCAACCAGACCCGCCCGAAAAGCTTTCTCCCCCGGCCAACCAAGACAGACATCTCCGATCAAACAAAGAACCAGGCCAACAATGAGGCAGAAGGAATAATCCGGAAGGGAAGAAGATTGCCGAAAAGCGACCCAGACGAACATGCAGGAAAGGATCGTCTTGGTGATGAGGCGGAGATTTTTCTCTTCCCGTTTCTCATGGATTAGCAGGAGCAACAACAGAATCAGACTAATGACGAGAATCACCAAGGTAATCATCTTGCCGAAAGAATAGAAACTCTTCAGCGGCAGTCAATTCCATCTTCAACTACAGGTTTCAGGGCCGAAAAGAGCCCGCAATACTCGGGTAATCTAGCACAACAGAAAGAGCGGTGTAAATCCCCCACGGGCTTGCCTCCCTTTACCTTTGGGATGCCTTTTTTTGTGGCACCTGGACAAGACAGTGGTTTGAAGGCAGGATCAGCGGGTGGCGAAAACTCGGTGAAAGACTCATCCCTTCCGTATAGAGAGGCGGTAAAGGCAGGACCATCCGCGCACCCTATGGCCGTTTCCGCCAGGATCGATGAAAGAATCTTTGACTGCCAACAACCACGGCCTTGCCATCGGGCCGGGCACGGTTTCCAATTAATGGACATTGATCTGATTTCTGGAAAGTGAAGGGAGGCATCTGACACGGATTCTCGCTGGAAGAAGGGGCTTGCCACCCAAGGTCTGAAGAATCGGCAGAAAGAGTTGCATTGCACACCTCGGTTATCCCCAAGTAAAGGATTTAGGTTCCATAGAATGCGGGTCGATAAGAACTACAGCCCCATATCTTAAAGTCTTATTAGGGATACGAATGCCTGGGTCTCAGTTCTGGGGGCCTTCTTTCCCGGAGGAAAAGGAACCCCGGCGAAATATTCCTGTCCTTGAAAAGTTTTGAGTTTATCCATGACATAGCCGATAAAAAGGATAAACTTCGGGGAGAATTGTAGATATGATTTCCCTCACCCGATTGAACAACACCGGTCTGGTGATAAACCCGGATTTGATCGTTTTCATGGAGGAAACTCCGGACACGATCATCACCCTTTCAAATGGAGAGAAGATCGCCGTACAGGAGAAAATAAAAGAGGTGATCCGCCGGGTTATCAATTTCCGAAGGTGTATTTTCAATCCCTCGATTCCCATCGAATAAAGATATGGATAAAGCGACTCTGATCGGTCTATTTTTGGGTTTTGCAGCGATCATTGGGGGGCAGGTTTTAGAGGGGGGAAGCCTCCATTCGATCATGCAGTTCACCGCCGCAGTCATCGTCATGGGGGGGACCTTCGGGGCTGTTTTCGTCAGCTACCCTTTCCAAGATGTGATGGAGGGGTTTCGGGGGGTCCGTAAGGTGCTCAAGGAACCTCCTCAAGACCCCTTCCAGATAATTCAGCAAATTATCACCTATGCCAACAAAGCCCGGCGGGAAGGGATTCTATCCTTGGAGAAGGAGATCAAGAACATCCGAGACCCTTTCCTGGCTAAAGCCCTGACCATGTCCGTGGATGGCATCGAACCCCACGTCATCCGGGAAGCCATGGAGTCGGAACTGGAATACCTGAACGAGTATGGAAAGGTCAGCTCAAAAGTCTGGCGCGCTGCCGGAGGATATGCCCCTACCATCGGAATCCTAGGGGCAGTCCTGGGGCTCATTCATGTGATGGAAAATCTTTCCGACCCCGGGAAGCTTGGGGCAGGCATCGCGGTCGCCTTTGTAGCCACTGTCTATGGGGTTGGATCGGCCAACCTCCTGTTCTTACCCATGGCCACCAAACTGGAGGTGCGGCACCGCCAGGTGATGATTCTCAACGAAATGATCCTGGAAGGGGTGGTGGCCTTGTCTACTGGAGAGAATCCGAGGTTGATCGAAGAGAAGCTGACCTCCTTCCTCTCCGACTTGCAGAAAGAAAAACGCTCAACCTCCGTTTCCAAGGCTCCGGCCGGGGCGGCGGCAGGCAAAACTCTGCAGGAGGAATCAGGGTAATCAAGAGGGATCGACAGACAAGTAAGATTGATTCTCCCGGAGCGCCATGAAAAAAAGGAAAAAACATCAAGAAGAAGAGCACGAGAACCTGGAGAGGTGGTTGGTCTCTTACGCGGATTTCATCACCCTCCTCTTTGCTTTCTTTGTTACCATGTACGCCATCTCCCGGGTGGATGAGAGGAAACTCGGCTCCATGGTGGAATCCTTGCATCGAGCCCTGGGCTCCACGATGCTCACCCAAGCGAGTCACCCGGAACCCGGGGCCTTTCAGAGTTCCGCCTACCCCGTGAATGTAGCTATCGTCCCCACCCCGAGAGAGAAAGGGGTCAGCAGTGAGGATTTCGAAAAACTGGCCCAGGATATCCGGAAGAAAATGGCCGAACGGATGGAGCACGACGGGAGTTATGGAGAGGCTAGTCTGAATGAGCTCAAATTCATCATCGACAAGCGGGGTCTGGTCCTTCGCTTCTCGGAACGTTTCTTCTTTGATTCGGGCGATGCCTCCATCCGTCCTGAAGTGGTCCCCTTGCTCACCGTTCTGGCCCAATCTCTAGAGGCCCTTCCCAATCAGGTCCGGATCGAAGGCCACACGGACAGTGTTCCCATCCGCACCACCAGATTCCCCTCGAACTGGGAGCTTTCCACCGCCCGGGCCACCTCGATCGTGCACTACTTCCTCACCCACCATCGATTCGAACCCAACCGGCTCTCTGCTGCGGGATATGGGGAATTCCGACCCATCGCGAAAAATCAGACTGCCGATGGACGGTCCCAGAACCGGCGGGTGGATATCGTCATCTTGAGCGCAAAGGAGGAGGAAAACGAACCGGGGATGGAAAAGAAGGTGTATCCGACCATCTAAAGGCTAGTCAATCCCTAGACCGGAAAGCTGACCTCAAAAACCGTCTCTCCTTCCTTGGAGGAATAGTGAAAGGAGGCCCCATACGGCGCGAGAAGCCGACGGGCCACGAATAAACCCAGTCCCGCATGTTTCCTGCCTTTCGTGGTAAAGGAGGGTTCGAATAGGCGGGGTTTGGCTTCCTCAGGGATCCCGCATCCCGTGTCTTGAATGGTCACCTGCACCTGCCGCCCCTGGACCCGGGTCCTCAGAATCAACTCCTTCCGGCGGGAATTCTCCATGGCCTCCAGGGAATTCTGGATTAAATTCCACAAGGCTTGACTGAAATCCATATAGCTTCCCCTGAGAAGAGGAAGGGAAGAGGCCAGGTCTTTATCCACCTTTACCTGGTGTTTAAAGAACAGATCGTGATAGAGAAGGGAAAGTTCTTCTTCCAGAATATCATTCAGCTGGATGGATTGAGGAGACTCCTGCTCGTCGTGGATTCCCTTTTGGATCAGCAGCTCCAGCATCCCCTTGAATCGACTGATTTGACCTAGGCATTTTTCCATCTGCTCCTGGACCTTATCCTCCCCCGGGGGCAACATCCGCTGGAGGAGTTCCATCTGCATGGACAGGATTTGAAGGGAGCCGTTGAGGTTGTGGATGATTCCCTTCAAAAGAGAACCAAGGGTGGCGGCTCGGTGGGAATCGATGAAAGCCGCGAGGAGTTTTTGGGCCTGCGGGTCAAGAATGGCTTCTTCGTGAGAATTGGGGGTCGCCACAGAAATAAATTCCTTTCTAGGATCGGGATCCCGATTCCCTTTCTCCAGCGATTATTTTTTCTATACCATACGCCACGAAAAAATCAACCGGAAATCAATCCTTCAACCCTCTCGGTAGCGGGAAGCCGATACAGAATGGCCAGAAACAGCCAAGGAAATTGGATCGGCGCAAGAAGGGTTTGGGGGAGAGGAGCAGGGCTTGCCTTCATTCCTTGAAGGATTGGAAGAGAATTCTTTTTAGGGAGGTAAACTCCGTTTCGCTCAAGAGGCCTTCCCGTTTGTACTCGATCAACTTCTGCAGCTCCTGGAAAGCCTTTCCCCGCTCTTCCCGCTCTTTAAAATCGTAGTCCGGGGGAATCAACTGGTTGAGGATTACACCCATCTCGGTGAGCTTATGGTCCAAGGCCAGAGAGGGGACCGATTCAACCGGGGGATGGAATTCCGGAGACGGCTTTTTCAGGCCTTTCATCTCCTCCATGGCATCCTTCAATTTCTGGAGGAGACGCCGGTTTTCCCGGATTAAGGCGATTTTATCGCCGGCGTTCTTGACGATCACCTCCAACTCATCCAGCTTAAAGGGCTTACGGATATAGTCATAGGCGCCCCCCCGAATGGCCTGAATGGCCGTATCCAGAGAGGCGTAGCCGGTCATGATGACGACCACCCCGTCCGGGTTGATTTTTTTTGATTTTTCTAGAACCTGGAGGCCATCCCCACCGGGCATCAGCAAGTCAGCGATGATAATGTCGAAAGAAGGGTCTCTTTTTAAAGCTTCAATCAGGTCCTCGCCATTGGCGAAGAGGCGGATGGACCTTTTCTCCTGGGCCAAGGACTTTCCCAAGGTTTCCCGGAAATCGTCGTCGTCATCGGCAATCCAGATGCGAAAAGGGAGGATTTCAGAATCCATATCCATGGGAGAAGCGAGTCAAGGCCGGAGGACCAATCGGAAGATTGCCGCTCGGCCTCCTTTTTATCGTTGAATGTCCATGAAGCGGGGGGCAGAGCCGGCCTGTTGGAGGAACCATCGGGCGGCTGCCCATTCCTCGTGCGTCGTTGCCAATTCTTTTTTGAACTCTTCCGGCAGGAGCGCCGCCTGGGCAAGGCATTGAGCATTCAAGTCAGCGGCTTCCCGCAGGAGGGCCTTTAGGTTATGGACGGCCGGATCCTCATCTGCCTCAGGGGTTCCACCGGGCCCAGCTTGGGAGGTCCCGGAAGACGCCTGGAGAATTTTTCGATCGATATCATCGATGGAATGGACCAGGTTCTCGCGCTTTTCGAGTTGCCGGCCTATTTCCCCGAAGTCTCGGGTCAAAAGGCATTGGTAGAGAGTCTCGCTGATGGCAACAAACTCCCACAGGGCTTCGAC
>DASPRR010000338.1:0-4922 GCA_035624375.1 Thermodesulfobacteriota bacterium
GGAGGCGGGAATCCGGGCTTTCCGGGAGTGTTATAGAACCACTGAACCGAAAGAAGGGATGAAGGCCTTTTTGGAGAAACGTAAACCAAGGTACTAAATATCGTTCATTGATCATCAACCATTGGCCATTGATCAATGATCAGAGGAGGGCTAGACCATGGGGGAAAAGATATGGGGCCTTTTGACTGTTTTTTTCATTTCTGCTCTGCTTTTCTTCTCCCCTACCCTTCCTGCCGCGGAGATCGGCAAGGGAGTGAAAATCACCTATTTGGGGCACTCGGCCTTCAAGTTAGTCTCTCCCCAGGGGGCTGTGATCTATATCGATCCCTACCTGAAGAGTAACCCCCAAACTCCCGCTGATCAGAAAGAAGTAGGTACGGCGGACTTGATTTTACCCACCCACGGGCACGCAGACCATCTGGGCGACACAGTGGCCATCGCCCAGAAGACCAATGCCTCGGTGGTGGCCATGGCCGAGTTGGCCACCTACCTTACGAAAAAAGGGGTCAAGAATGTGGTTCGGATGAATAAAGGCGGGAGCTACACCGCCAAGGGGGTCCGGATCACCATGGTCAGCGCCCAGCATAGCTCCGCGGTCACGGAGGAAGGCGAGGTGATTTATACCGGCGAGCCCGCCGGATTTATCATCCGTTTCGAAAACGGGTTTACCGTTTACCATGCCGGAGATACGGCAGTCATGTCCGACATGAAAATCTTCGGTGATATTTACAAGCCCAACCTAGCCCTCCTTCCCATCGGCAGCCACTTTACCATGGACCCGCAGGAAGCGGCCTATGCCTGCCAGCTGCTACAGCCCCAGTTCGCCATCCCCATGCACTATAAGACCTTTCCAGTCTTGACCGGCACGCCGGAGGATTTCACCCAGGCGATGAAAGAGCAGCCGGGGGTCAGGGTCATCGTGATGAACCCCGGGCAGACCATTGAATAAAGACAGGTCATAGGCATATGGACCGACGCACGAGGGACCCGAAAACAATACTGAAACTCGAAAATGGATATTTTCATCAGGGGTCTGGAGGGGGAATATGAATGGTTATACGGGAAGGATTCTGCACATCGATCTGACGCAACAGAAATTCAAAATCCAGAACTTTGATGAAGCCTTCGCCAAAAAATTCCTCGGCGGGAATGGGTTCGCCGCCAAAATCCTGTACGATGGGCTTAAAAAGGGAATTGATCCCTTTTCCCCGGAAAACTTGGTGGTCCTTGCCGTGGGCCCTGTCACGGATTCTCCCCTGCCCAGCACCAGCCGAGCATACGTGGCCACCAAGTCCCCCCTGAACGGTCTTTTCTTCGACTCCACCTTCGGAGGGCGGTTCGCCATCACCCAGAAACGGACCGGTTTTGAGGCGATTGTCATCTCGGGGAAAGCCGCCTCTCCCGTCTACCTAGTCATCGACGAAACCGGCGCCCAGTTCAAGTCTGCCGGCCCCCTGTGGGGAAAACTGACGAAAGAGACCTTCGATGCCATCCAGGCTGTCGAAGGTGAGCCGGCCGACGTGGTGGCCATCGGCCCGGCGGGAGAGAAAAAAGTCCGCTATGCCTGCCTTGTTCATTACTGGCGCGGCCGGGAAGGAGTCTCCGGAAGGGGCGGTGTCGGCGCGGTTCTGGGTGCCAAGAACCTGAAGGCGGTGGTGGTCAAAGGGTCGAAAAGGACCCAGGTGGCCGACTCTCAGGCCATCCAGGAGCTGATCGCCTCCCGGAAGGAGCCGATGGAAAAAGGAACGGCGGGCCTTAAGAACCTCGGAACGCCTGTATTGGTCAACATGATCAACACCATCGGCGGATTGGGAGTCCGCAATCTCCAGGAGGAGCAGAGCCCGCACGCCCCGGAGATCGGGGGGGAGAGGCTCAAAGAACTCTTCTTCGATCGGAACGACACCTGCTTTGGATGCCCCATTGCCTGCGGAAAGACCCTCCGCCTGCCTCCCGAGCAGGGGGGCCTTCGGTGGAAGATGCCCGAATACGAAACCCTTTTCTCACTTGGGTCGATGGCCGATAACTGGGATGCCGCCTCCATGCTCAAGCTCAACAGGCTCTGCGATCAGTATGGGCTGGACACCATCAGCATGGGAGTGACGATTTCCTTCGCCCTGGAGTGCTTTGAAAAGGGATACCTGACCTCAGGAGATACAGGGGGGCGGAATCTCCATTTTGGGGATTCGGCCCTGCTTCTGGAACTTGTGGAGGACACAGGGAAAAGGCAGGGGTTCGGCGATGTGCTGGCCGAAGGGTCCTTCCGCCTGGCCGAACGCCTGGGAAAAGAATCAGCCAACCTCCTCTATTGTTTCAAAAAGGTGGAAGTAGCCGGGCATTCGGCCCGCGCCCTCAAGGGAATGTCCCTGGGGTATGCCACGGCCACCCGGGGGGGGAGCCATCACGACGCCCGCCCGACCCTCCAGTACGCCGGGGAGTTCGACCGGACCAAAGCCCAGATCGCCCCGGCCTTCGCTTTCCGGACGCAGAATTTTACCGCCATGAATGATTCACTGACCCAGTGCCGCTTCGCCAGCGAGCGCGGCTTCGGTGGGGTGATTAATGAAAATTATTCGAAAATGATCAATGGGGTCACCGGCTGGAATTTTACGCTGGAGGATATAGAAAAAATCGGTGAACGCATTTACAACCTGGAACGGGCCTTCAACTGCCGCGAAGGAGTGACCCGGATGGATGACGCCTTGCCCTATCGGGCCTCCCGCCAGCCTATTTCGGACGGCCCATCCAAAGGGATGTACACCCCTGGCGATGAGTTCGACGGGATGCTGGAGGAATATTATCGCCTGCGGGGCTGGGATTCCAACGGAATCCCGACCCGGGAGAAATTTATGGCCTTGGGGCTCGAGGGGGAGGCAAGGGACCTGAAGTAAATGCGGAAGGCGGAATGTTGAATGCGGGATATCAGATGCACGGCTAGGAAATGCGGGGTGCGCCCTTCTCCTCGTCCCCGCGTCCTTTTCCTTTTTTGTCCGAATTCCACATTTTGCACTCGAAGGGGGAGTTGACCCTGAAGATTGCATAATGTATAAATTATACATGAACTCGTTGCCCTCCCGGTTCCTGGAAAGGACGGCGGGAGACCGAGGTTCTATTCTTTTCACCCCGAGGGAAGAATTTTGAGCGAAGGTCAAAAAAAACAGAGCAAACTCATGACCGCGGCCGAAGCGGTAAGGCGATTTGTATCCGACCGGGCATTGGTGGGGATGGGCGGCCAGTCCATCGGGCGATCGAGCATGTGCATTTACCACGAGATGATCCGCCAGAGGAAAAAGGACTTGGTCCTGGTGGGCTGCAACCTCTCCATCCCCATGGATATGATGGTGGGATTGGGTCTTGTCCGAAGGACCGAGTGCGGGACTGGAAACTTGGAACGGTTTGGGACCACCCACTGCTGGAGGAAAGCGGTCGAGCAGGGAAAGCTGGTGAACGAAGACTACAGTCACCTGGCCATGGTCACCCGCTTTTTGGGCGGGGAAATGGGCCTCCCCTTCATGGCCATCCAGAGCCTCCTGGGCTCAGACATCCTGGCCAAGAAATCCGCCTCCACGGGGAAGAAATACGAAATCGTGGACAATCCCTGGAATCCCGGAGAGAAGGTGGTTCTCCTTCCTTCCTTGAACCCGGATGTTTCCATCATTCACGCGCAGAAAGCCGATGAGACGGGAAACCTGATCATCGAGGGATTCCTGGCCCACGAGCCAGAGATGATCCGGGCTTCCAGGGCGGTTATCGTCTCCTGCGAGGAAATCGTGCCTTCCGATGAAATTCGGCAGTACCCGGAGAGGACCACGATTCCCTACGTTTACGTGAGCGCGGTGGTACATCAACCCTGGGGAGCCCACCCCACTTCGGTTTACCGCTGCTATGCCCATGACAGCGAGCACATGCGGGAGTATCAAAAGGCGGCCCGTGAGGGCGGCGCAGCCTTCGAAGCCTACATGGAGAAATACATCTTCTCCTGTGCGAATTTTTACGAATACCTGGAAAAAGTGGGCGGTTTGCGGAAATACAACCGCCTTCGCCAGGAAATGGTGGAAATGCTTTAGTACCGTTCGGAGTTCAAAGTCCAGAGTTCGGAGTAAAGGATTTAATATTCTTCCCAATTTTAGTTGATTTCTATCAAGAGGCTGGAAGATGTCTTCCGAATACACCTTAAACGAACTGATGATCATTGAAGCAGCCCGGCACATCCGGGACGGAGAGACAGTATTCGTGGGAACGGGAATGCCCATGGTCGCAGCCATGTTCGCCCAGAAGACCCACGCTAAAAACATGTGCTTCGTCGTGGAAACCGGCCCCATCTCCCCTGAGGCCCTTCCCGTCCCCACCTCGGTCTCCGACCCCAAGGCGATGCACCGGGCGGCCAAGCTGGGGACCCTGCGGGAGGTCCTGGGCTGCCTTCTCCAGCGGGGAATGGTGGACGTAGGATTCCTGGGAGGAGCCCAGATCGACCATTATGGAAACATCAACAGCACCGTGATCGGGGATTACCAGCGGCCCAAGGTGCGTTTTCCTGGAAGCGGAGGGGCCAATGACATCGCTTCCCTGGCCAAACGGATCCTGGTCATCGCCCCTCATGAAAAGAGACGGTTTCCCGAGCGCTGCGCTTACGTGACCAGCCCGGGCTACCTGGACGGCCCGGAGGCTCGGAAAAAAGCGGGCCTGAAATCCCTCTACCCCGACCTCACCGTGGTCACCGACCTGGCGGTCATGTCAGTGGATAAAAACGACGGACGACTCAAGGTGAACAAGCTCATGCCCGGAGTGACTTTTGAAAAAGTTCAGGAGAGCACAGAATTCAAGGTTGAGGCTGCATCTTCCATGGCCCAGGTGCCGGTCCCCGCGCCCGAGGAGTTACGCATCCTCCGGGACGAAGTCGATCCGGGCCGAGAATACCTGGGGAA
>DASPRR010000368.1:0-10769 GCA_035624375.1 Thermodesulfobacteriota bacterium
TGAAGGGAGGATCGTAGCCTGCGGAAATCCCCTGGAGTTGCGTCAGGATGAAAAGCTCCAGCGGGCGTTCTTTTACGGGGCCTGATTCCTGCCATGCTATTGCACGTCCGCGACCTAGAAACCGGTTATCAGAATAAGCAAGTCCTTTTCGGAGTTTCTCTGGATTTGGAGGAGCGGGAAATTGTCGCCCTCCTGGGTCACAACGGCGCCGGGAAAAGCACTTTGGTCAGCGCCATTTATGGCCTTCTTCCGCTTTATCGCGGGCGGATCGAATTTCAGGGACAGAATATTGCCGGAAAGAAGATTTTAAGCAACGTGCAAAAAGGACTGGTCCTGGTTCCGGGAGGGCATCAGGTTTTTGGTGAACTATCGGTGATGGAGAACCTGAAGGTCGTCCAATACCTTCATAAGAAAGAAAATTTCGCTTCCCAACTCGCGGAAATATTCCGGATCTTTCCCTGGCTCTCTGAAAGAAAATCACAGACGGCCCACACGCTGAGCGGCGGTGAGCAACAGATGCTATCCATCGCCCTGGGATTGCTCATGAAACCCAAGCTCCTCATGCTGGATGAGCCATCCCTGGGACTGGCGCCCCTTATGGTCGCCAATATCATGGAAGCGATCCAATTGATTAACAGGGAATACCATGTAGGCATCCTCCTGGTTGAACAGAATATCCGGTATGCCCTGGAGACATCATCCCGGGTTTATGTAATGCGCCTTGGTAAGATGATTACGCAAAGCCGAACTGACGAGCTGCGCCAAAAAGAAAACTATGTTGACCTTTTTTAGATCGGATTGCAGGAAGATCCCGAAGGAAATCATCCGTAGACCCGCGATCAAGAATTAACCGGATGCGGAAAAACTCCAATTCCCCGTCCCTCCCGCGAAGGCGGGAGTCCAGAAATCCTTGAAGAAACTGGGGCATGGCGTTAATGATTCATAGCAGCGGAGATTCGCTGATGCCCGCTGCGGCGTGTGGCCACTTTTCGGGAGACATGATGCCCGCGAAAGAAGGGCAGGAATTCTGAACTCCGATGCCCGGGGTCCTGAGTGGCTCACCCTTTTTCCTTTCACGAGTCCCCAAGCCAGGTTATTTTTGCTGGCCTGCGGGCCACCAGGCGCAGATATTTTACTTTTGGATATCCCACGGTAAAGGCGATATGGAGCCGGTTGCCGGCTGGGATTTTCAGGAAGGTTTGAAGAGCTTTGGAACCTTGAACCGCCCATACGAGAAAAGCGATATAGCAGGCCCCTAATCCCAGGGTTTCGGCCATGTAAATCATATTCATGGACGCGATTCCCGCATCGATAACGCCGGTTGTGGCCGATCCTTCATTAAGATGAATCACGATTAAGCTCGGAGCGTGAAATAAAAGCTGATCCTGCCCGCCTTCCCAGGCTCGACCGATGCGTTCCCACACGGAAGGAAGAACTTTCCTGGCAATATATTCCTCGGGGATGGGTTCCTTAAAGCGCTCGTGCCGATCAAAAATATTCCGGATAACCCGCGCTTCGTTGAGGAGCTGCTGGATTGCCAGCGTGCAGACTTCGTCGAGGGTTTTTCTCCCGCTTATCACCGTAAATTCGCAGGCTTGTCGGTTTCCTCCCGAAGGGGAGTAGCGTCCGGCCTGGATAGTCATGGCGAGCTTTTCTTTCTCAATAGGTTCTTCCTTATACTGACGAATGCTCCGACGTCGCCGGATGAAATGAAGAAAGTCTGACGGGCTTAGAATCTCTTCCTTTGGGGATAGGGGCTCGAAATCTTCATCGCCCATAGTGAATCCTGGCGCATTCTTTGGGCAGACAGCTTTACAATGGCCGCAGACCATGCACAAGGCCTGGTCGGTTACTTCGGCGCTTTCCTCCCCGAGGCGCAGGATCCTCCGGGGACAGATCGCAACGCATATTCCGCAATTGTTACATAGGTTCTTATCAATCGAGATCATCAGACCGTCCCTCCTTTTAGCTTTTCTTACCACGAGCCATTACCTGCGGGCAATGAGCGAATTCTCTTAATGTCCTTGAAAGGGGCCCTAGGCGCGCTCCCTCCTCCTTGATCCAGACCCCTTACCCTTGAACCTTATACCCTGCAATATTCACCTTTCATGCTTTAAGCCTTTCATCTTCTTTAAGAATGTTGCCAGCCATTTTGGTCTTGACAAAATTCGGCCAATTGAATAGATATCATAAAGAGAATTGACAGTCTCATAATGTAAGAAAACGAAGGGAAGGACTTATTGCCCTCGGACCTGCGGATGACGGCGGAGATCCTCCAGCAAATCGTAAACGGACTGATCATCGGGGCAACCTACGGCCTCATGGCCGTAGGGCTGACGATGATCTTCGGCATGATGGATATCATTAATTTCGCCCACGGTGAGCTCTATATGCTGGGAGGGGTGTTCGCCTATTATTCGGTCAGCCTCTTTAGCCTGAACTATTTCGAATCCATGGCCCTCTCCGTGGTATTGGTGATGGTGGTTGGGCTTATTTTTGATCAGCTGGTTCTCCGAAAACTTCGTGATGAACCAACCTTGATCACCATTTTAGTCACTATCGGCCTTTCCATTTTCCTCCAGAGTACGGTCATGCTCTTCTGGGGTCCCTCCCCCCAGGGGATTCCTTCGCCCTTTACCACGAAGACCATCCAGATCGGGGCGATCTTTCTCACCCCCTTCAAGGTTTTTATGGCTGCGGTGACGGTGGCGGTTATCTTCGGGCTTCATCTCATGATCCAGAAGACGACCCTGGGCAAAACCATGCGCGCCGTTTTCCAGGAGAAGGAAGCAGCGGCCATTGTCGGGATCAATATCAACCGGGTCTATGCCATCAATTTCGCCCTGGGGTCCGGGTTGGCCGCTCTTGCCGGCTCTCTCCTGGGCTCTCTCTTTGTGGTTTATCCCAATATGGGCCTCATCGCCGTGGTCAAGGCGTTCCTGATCGTGATCATGGGCGGGATGGGCAACTTCCTGGGGGCGATCTTCGGTGGACTCCTTCTGGGGGTGGTGGAGAGCATGGCCGCAGGATTCATTTCCTCCAGTTATAAGGATCTCTTCGGTCTTCTCATCGTCATGATTCTTCTCGTGGTCCGGCCGTACGGCCTGTTTGGAAAGAAGATCTAGGGGGGGGAGTGGGGAGAAAGAATCAAACCATCGGCCTTCTGCTGTTGGTGATCGTGGCCCTCCTAGCTCCTTTTTTCATCCGGGATGAATATTTCATCCACCTCCTCATCAATGCCGGCCTTTTCTATATTTTGGTCGCTGGCCTGAACCTCCTCGTCGGTTACCTCGGGAAGCTTACCTTGGGGCATACGGCCTTTTTGGGGATCGGGGCCTACGCCGCGGCCCTTCTCAATTTGAAACTCCAGGCTCCCTTTGTGGTCAGCCTGGCCGGCTCTGTGGTCATCAGTTTTGTCCTGGCCTTTTTGTTCGGCCTGATCGTGCTCCGATTGCGGGGCCCTTACTTCGTGATCGTGTCCCTGTGTTTTGCCGAGATGTTGGCGATTGTGGCCACGAACTGGGTCAGCCTCACCAATGGCCCCATGGGGCTTCCCGGGGTGGAACCTCCGAAATTTTCCATCCCCGACCTGTTTGAGTTCTATTTGGATACGAAGGTCAGATTCTATTACCTGATGATCGCCTTGGTGATCATCGTGACCTACATTACCCACCGGCTCGTCCATTCGGTCATCGGCCGGGCCTCGATCTCCCTGCGGGAGAACGAGAACCTGGCGGAATCGGTGGGCGTCAGCGCTTTTCGGTATGGCATGATTGTTTTTACGGTGGCTTCGGTATTCGCGGGAGTGGCGGGCTGTTTCTATGCCCATTATGTGAGCTACCTCAACCCCGAAATTTTTGGGTTCAGCTATATGATCACCATGCTGGTGATGCTGGTCACCGGTGGAAAGGGTACCATCGCCGGGCCCTTTTACGGTTGTATTCTGTTCACCGTCCTCCCCGAAGCCCTACGAGTGGCCAAGGATTACCGTGACCCGGTCTTTGGCATCACCTTGATCATCGTCGCCATTTTCCTTCCGCAGGGGATTGCAGGTTTGTTCGGAAGGCTTTGGGCCCGATTCAAAGGGAGGGAGGTCGCCTAGGTGATGTACCTTACGGTTGAAAACCTCTCGATTGCCTTCGGAGGCCTCCGGGCCGTGGATGAACTGAGCTTTCACTTGAACCAGGGTGAAATCCTCAGCTTGATCGGACCCAATGGTGCCGGAAAGACCACGACCTTCAACCTGATCACCGGTTTCCTGAACCCCAACCAGGGAAGAATCGTTTTCAAAGGAAAGGAAATCAGCCGTCTGACTCCGAACAAGATCGCCCGGCATGGAATCACCCGGACTTTCCAGAAGACGAATATCTTCCCCGGTGTAGCCGTCATGGATTGTGTTGTCATGGGGGGCTACCGACGCGTGAAGGAATCCTTGGTGGATATCCTCTTCAAAACCCGAACGTTCGATCGAGCCGAAAAAGCCCTCCAGGAACAGGCTGAAGCCATCCTCCAATTCCTGGGTCTGGAGAAAAGGAAAGGAAGCCTGGGTCGAAACCTTTCCTATGGAGAACAGAGACTCTTGGAAATCGCCATCGCGCTGGCCGCCGAGCCCGAACTGCTCCTTCTCGATGAACCTGTGGCCGGCATGAACCCCAGCGAATCGGAGCAAGTGATGACGGTGGTCGCCGAAATCCGCAAGCGGGGTATGACCATCCTGCTGGTGGAACATAACATGGACGTGGTGATGAATATTTCCGACCGGATTGTGGTTCTCGATCATGGACGGAAGATTGCCGAAGGTTTGCCGAGTCAAGTCCAGGAAGACCCGCAGGTTCTGGAAGCCTACCTGGGGAAGGGGTATAGCCGTGCTTGAGGCGCAAGAGATCCATAGCGCCTATGGCAAAGTGAGAGCGCTTTTTGGCGTTTCCCTGCATGTGCGGGAAAAGGAATTGATCGCCCTCATCGGAGCCAATGGCGCAGGCAAGAGCACCACCCTGCGGACGATCATGGGGCTGATTCCCCCCGCTTCAGGTCAGATTCATTTCATGGGGAAGCGAATCGATGGGCTGCCGGCCCGGGCGATCGTGAAGATGGGCATTTCCCTTTGCCCGGAGGGAAGAAAGCTATGGCCCGAGATGACCGTGAGGGAAAACCTGGAGCTAGGCGCCTTCAGCCGGGGGGACCGGGAGGGGGCCCGAAAGGACCTGGAGCGGGTTTTTGATTCCTTTTCTATTCTGCGGGAGCGACAGGACCAGATGGCCGGCAGTCTGAGTGGAGGGGAGCAGCAAATGGCGGCCATCGGCCGCGCCTTGATGTCAAGCCCCCGATTGCTCATGCTCGATGAACCTTCCCTCGGCCTATCCCCCATTATTATGGAGAAGATGAGCGGGATGATTCATCAGATTCATCAAAGCGGGACCACGATCCTTCTGGTCGAACAAAATGCCTTCCTGGCTCTCCAGATGTCCAACCGGGGCTACGTTCTGGAGGTCGGACGGGTAGCCATCGTGGGGAACTCCTCGGACCTGATGGAAAACGAACATGTCCGCAAAGCCTACCTGGGAAGGAAAGTAGGGGAAAAACCCGCTGCGACAAGGTAGACCAATTCTTTCGAGGAAGATCTGTGGCGCAAAAAACGATTCAATCTCTGGAAAAAGGCCTGGATATCCTTTTTCTATTCAGCGAGGAAAGGCCTTTCCTTACCCTGGAGGAAATCTCATCCCGAAGTGGCCTGCCCAAAAGCACATGCTACCGCTTTTTGAGCACCCTCAAGAACAAAAACATCCTGGAAAGGGAGCGGACCTCGGGGAAATTCAAACTTGGGGTGCGTCTGTTGAAGCTGGAATCGGTGATCCACAATTCCCTGGGCATCGCCCGGATCGCTTCACCCTTTCTGCAAAAGCTCTCCGAGGTCTCCGGAGAAACGGCGCAGTTAGTGGTTCTGAATAAGAACGAAGGAGTCTGCGTGGAACGGGTGGAGAGCACTGCGACCCTGAGGGTAATGCCCGACCGCGGGACAACGATCTATCTCCACAGCGGGGCATCCGGGAAAGTGATCCTGGCCTATTTGAATCCGGAGGAGAGGTCCCGAATCATCCACGAGAAGGGGCTCAAAAGGCTCACCCCCAATACCATCACCGCTCCTTCCGCCCTAAAAAGAGAATTGGAAGAGATCCGCAAGCGGGGCTATGCGGTGAGCGACCAGGAAATTTATCAAGGAGTGAAGGCCATCGCCGCTCCCATCTTCGATTTTCAAGGGAAGATTACGGCCAGCCTGGGTGTGGCGGGTCCAAGGGAACGTTTAACGGGAAAGAAGATCAATTCCTTGGCTCCCATCATCAAAGAGGCTGCGCGGAGTATCTCCGAGCAACTGGGAGCCGATTCTTGATCGAAGGAGAAAGGAGGAACTATGGGCATCCTACAGAATCTATCTTGGGATGAAGCCGCGAAGGAATTGAAAACGACCCATGTGGCACTGATCCCGGTGGGGAGCACCGAACAGCACGGCTATCACATGCCCCTGGGGTCCGATACCTATTGCGCCGATGCGGTAGCAAGACGCACGGCGACCAAAGAGAGTGCCATTGTGGTTCCCGCCATTCCCTACGGGATCTCGCATTCCCACATGTCGTTTCCCGGCACAATCACCTTCTCGTGCGAGACGCTCTTCCGGGCGGTCACCGACGTATGCGAATGCCTTTGGAAGCACGGCGTAAACAGGTTCATTCTCGTCAATGGCCACGGCCACAATGGGCCGACCCTCCAAACCGTTATGGATGAGTTCAAGAGGAACCATAAGGCCTATCTCTTTCTCATCCAATGGTGGATTGCCGGATACCGGCTTACGCCTGACCTATGGACATCCAAGAAAGACGAGCTGCCGGATGGGCATGCGGCCGAGGTGGAAGCCGCCGGCATGCTGGCCATCGATTCCACCCTGGTGAAGATGGGCAAGGCCGAGAAGGTCCTTCTGGGAACCTTGGGCAAGAGCAAGATCAAATTTCATAAATCTACCATGGCGGCCCTCAAGGATTATCCGGTAGATCTCACCACCGTAGAGGATTTCGAACACCTCAGTAAGTCCGGGGTGGTCGGAAGTCCCCTGGGCGCCACGAAGGAAAAAGGGGAAATTGTTTTGGACAAGGTAACGGATTTTCTGGCCGACCTGGTGCGGGAATTGAAAAAAATATAATAAAGGTTAAGGCCAAGATCGAGAAAAAGAATCAGTGATGGAAATTTTCTTTTATCTGTTTCCCTCAACTTTAACCTTGATCTGGGCCCTACCCGAGGCCTTGATTGGGAGGAGAGATGAAAAAAGAGATCATCCGGACGGATAAAGGTTTTGTTTCGAAATCGCCGCTTTCCCAGGCCGTAAAAGTGGGCAGTAATGTCTACATCTCCGGTCAGGTCCCTGTCGATTCCAAGACCATGCTGGTCGTTTCCGATGATTTTGCCGTCCAGGCGCGACATGTCCTGGAAAGCATCAAGGGTATCGTAGAAGCGGCGGGCGGGTCCATGCAAAGCATCATCAAGACAACGGTATTTCTCACCGATATGGGTCGCTTCCAAGAGATGAATGAAATTTACAAGACTTATTTCCCGGAAGAGCCTCCCGCCCGGACTTGCATCGGGGTGAAGGAGCTTCCTCGGAAATCGCAGATCGAAATCGAAGCCGTTGCCATGCTGTAACCGGCGGATGGGCTATCCCGGCCTCTGCTTTAACTTGTGATGAATCATCGAAAGGAGAGACTACATTGCGGAAAATGGCACTGTTCGGTTGTTGCTGGGGAATCCTCATTGCGATGCTGGCGATCTCGCCCGCTCTCGGGCAGGACAAGAAACCCCTGGCCATTGGAGCGGTCCAGCCCTTGACCGGTTGGGCAGCCCTGGGAGGGAAAAATGTCGTGGCCGGGATGAAGATCGCCCTGGAAAAGGTCAACGCCTCGGGGGGAGTCTTAGGGCGTCCCTTGGAATTGATCATTGAAGATGGGAAAGCCGACCCGGTCGAATCGGTGAACGCGGTCGAAAAGTTGATCCGCAGGGATAAGGTACCGGCCATTATCGGCTGCTGGGCCAGCTCCGCTACCCTGGCGGCCATGCCCATCATGGAAAGAAGCAAGATTCCCATGCTCGTAGAAACCGCTACCGCACCCATGATCACCGATAAGAAGAACAAATGGGTTTTCCGGTTCACCTCGAATAATGATATCGATGGTCTTCTTATGGAGCCGTACCTCGTCCCCAAGCTGGGCTTCAAGAAGGCCGCGTACCTGGCGGTCAACAACGATTGGGGCCGATCCATGGTCAAGGCGGTGTCGGAGATCATGAAAAAGACCGGCGGGGAAGTGGTCATGGTGGAGTACTGCGGAGGGGCGGAAGCGAATTTCACGCCCATGCTGACGCGGATCAAGAACGCGGGGGCGGACACCATGTTCATCACGAATACTCTCAACGGCATCGCCTTGATCCTGAAACAGTACCATGAGCTTGGCATGAAGATGAACTTGTTCATCACCAGCGGGATGTCGGTCGAGGAATTGGTCAACCTGGCCGGGAAAGAGGCGGTCGAAGGGTCCTATTTCTTCGAACGTTTTGTCGCCAGCTCGCCTCCGCCAGGCAAAGAAAAAGAGAGCCAAGAGATGATCGCGGCCTACAAAAAGATTTTCACCGATGGATTCGCCTATGCCGATGTGGCCCAGGGATTCGATTCGGTACAAATCATGGCCCAAGCCATCCAGAGAGCCGGTACCCCCGATCCCCCCCGGATCCGGGAGGCCCTGGAGAAGACCGATTACCCGGGGGTCAGCGGGCGGGTCAAGTTTGACCAGAACAACCACTCCCATCCGAGGTGTTCGATCACCCAGGCTCGAAATGGGGTGAATACCGTCGTCTATATTCTCAAGGAGTAGCCAGGGGGATGGCGAAGATGGATGATTGGAGGTTTTCTAGAAGAAGGTGCTCTTAAAATGACCAGGACAAAATAGCTGGCTTTCAATTCAGAAATGGGAGGGCTTACGATGAAAGGGAATTTTTGGAGGTGGATTCTAGTCGCCGGTTTCATTGGTTTTCTATTGGCTGGCCCAGGAACAGCCCAGGACAAGTCGCCGATCGTGATCGGGGCCGTGCAGCCTCAAACTGGTCCTGTTTCGATTGATGGGATGAGTGTGGTTTCCGGGATTAAGATCGCCACGGAGAGGATCAATGCGGAAGGCGGGGTCCTCGGAAGGCCGATCCAGGTGGTCATCGAGGATGGAAAAGGAGATCCCGTAGAATCGGTAAACGCGGTGGAGAAACTGATCCGGCGGGATAAGGTTCCAGCCATCATCGGCTGCTGGGCCAGCTCGGCGACTCTGGCGGCCATGCCGATCGTGAAAAGGAATCAGGTCCCGCTGCTCGTGGAAACTTCCACGGCTCCCATGATCACCGATCAGAAGAACGAATGGGTGTTTCGGTTTACTTCCCATAACGACATTGACGGCGCTTTGATGGAACAGTATCTGGTGCCCAAGCTGGGCTTCAAAAAGGCGGCGTACTTGGCCGTGAACAACGACTGGGGACGCTCCATGGCCGCCGCCGTCGGCAAGATCATGGAAAAAACCGGGGGGAAAGTTTTGTTTGTGGAATACGCCTCGGCGGCCGAGACCAACTATACTCCCATGTTAACCCGGATCAAGGCCTCGGAAGCTGATACCCTGTTCATTACGACCAGCATCCAGAGTGTTGCCATGATCCTGAAGCAATTCCGTGAATTGGGCATGAAGATGAACGTTTTTGTGACCAGTGCCATCCCGGCAGAGAAGGTCATCGATATTGCCGGGAAGGAGGCTTCCGACGGGGTGTATTTCTTCAATCGCTATGTGGCCTATGCACCGCCCAGAGGGAAAGAAGAAGAAAACAAGAAGTTGGTCGAAGCCTACCAGAAAATTTACCCCGGCAAAGCACCCGATATGTATGTGGCCTTTGGATACGATGCCCTCTATATCATGGCGGATGCGATCAAGCGAGCCGGAGAGCCCAGCGCGTCCAAGATCCGGGAGGCTTTGGAAACGACCGATTTCTTCGGTCTGACGGGCCGGGTGAAGTTTGATGCCAACCACCATTCACAGCCCCGGGTTTCCATATCCCAGGTGAAGAATGGTTCGCCGCAGATTGTCTACCAACTCAAAGATTAAAGGTCGAGAAAAGGGGGTACTGGCAATGATTTCATTCCAGTGCCCCCGATTCAGTTGAACCACAGTTCCTAGCTTGTCATTTTTTCTTTTTCCCTTTATTACATCTCCCAATTTTATATTGTGAAAACGGG
This sequence comes from Thermodesulfobacteriota bacterium, assembly GCA_035624375.1. Classification (GTDB taxonomy): domain Bacteria; phylum Desulfobacterota; class SM23-61; order SM23-61; family SM23-61; genus SM23-61. The sequence goes on from DASPRR010000368.1 coordinate 10,304, forward strand.
GTCAGTAGAAAATAGGGTCAGGCTTAGGTATTTAGGTATTGACTAGCTGTTCTTTTGTGGGTATATGCGGTTATGGCGAGGAAACCAAGAGTTCATTTCCAGGGAGCGCTTTATCATGTGATGGTACGGAGGAACAAGCGGCAAAGAATTTTCCGGAGAGAGGAAGATTTCAAACTCTATCTGAGTGGGCCATGTAAACTCCGGCACTGGTATGAAATTTGGCCCGGTCAAAAAGACGATCGAAGGCCTCCTGGTCCGCTTTGCTCAAAGCCCGCCTAAATGCTTTCCACCATTCCTCTTCCGATTCCAGGACGTGCCTAAAAGGCATAACTGTCCGGACCATTTTCCCCTGCCAGACATTTATGTGGCAATTATCAGGTCCTGCCCCAGATTTTTTAATAGGTTCATATTACTCATCATGTAATGAGTAATCCCCGTGCACTTACGGCATCAGTTAGAGCTTGCC
>DASPRR010000402.1:0-11809 GCA_035624375.1 Thermodesulfobacteriota bacterium
CGAAGGCTCGTTCGGATAGAGCGCCGCCCATTTGGACGTCCAATCTCCCACGTTCATGGTTCCCTCCCTGGTCAATACAGGTTTTGAACTCGAACCACAGTGGATGCGGAAAAATCTTGGATTGAAACGAGATAAAAATCCTGCCAGAGCGTATTGCCGGCAAAGGTCAGATAGGTTAAAGCGCAGTCTGAAAATCGCTGAAAAATTAAAACCTTGTCGAAATGGCCGGTGGAAATGAATGAAATAGAATCGCGTTTTGACCCGAACTGGGAAGACGGCATAATATTATTTGAATTCGAGGAAAATATCAAAGAAAATATTTATGACCTAACGGATTGAGTTGGACGCTGAGCATTCGAATTTTATAAGACCAGGCGGCTGCGCACCCGTGCGGGATTCTGAGGAAAGGCGGTTCCGATGGAAGAAGTTGGAGATCGGCGGCGAAGAATCATCGTAGACATCGACAATACCCTCTGGTATCTAGCGCCGGAGCTGTGGGAGGGGCTTAAAAAGGTGAACCCGGAAATGCCCCCACCCGCAGAATGGGATTCCCGAAGATCGATAGAACGGTTCATGCCCATCAAGGAATTCTTCCGGGTCCTGAAAGGCATCCATATGCGGCAGGAGATTTACCCACCCTTCCCCGATGCGGAATATTTCCTCGGTGGCCTCAAAGAAAGGGGTTTCTACATAGTCATCGCCAGCCACCGAGCCCCCGATACTTATGAGCCCACGGTCAACTGGATGCGAAAGTACCGCCTGGCCCATGACGAAATTCACCTCAGCTATGATAAATCCGTCCTCTTCCCGGAGAGCATCGCCCTGGTTGATGACAGCCCACTCAATCTAGGCAAAGCCGTAGAGGCGGGAATCCTCGGAACCGGCCTTCTCTTCCCCTGGAATGAAAATTCTGGGTTTCCTCTTTTCAAAACTCTTTCTGAGGTTCTAGGATATCTGGAGTTGAAGTTGGGTTAGCCCGATGGAAGCTGTCGCAGTCCGCTAAAAAAAGATTGTACGCAAGACTCTAAGAAAAATTGTGGGGGCAACCCGGCTTGGCTACCATCATGCGGGCGGCCACATGGGGCCGCCCCTAAAAGAATTTAAAGGCAAAAAGATCCTAACGGGAACAAAATCGATCGCAGCGAAAATCCAAAAAGTTCTCCGTCCCCTCTCCTTAAGTTTCGTTTAAAAGGCATATATGAAAATCATATCGGAACTGTTTTCAGAGAGAGAAAAAAGCGGATACGGATATGTGCATTTTTCAAAACAAATGCCTACACCTGCAAATGCTCAGCGGAGGGCCGCTTAGAAGGCCGAGCATTCCTGTCAGTGATGGTCGATCCCGGTCCAATATAGGAGAATCATCCCCCGATAATCACCGACAATCCTTCCCTCTTCAACACTTGGCCGGCATTTTCCATCTCTTCTTCGGAAGGAGGCCTGACACCCGCCATCGAACTCCGGCGGAGATAGCCAAGTTCCTGCATCTTGGGCTCTCCCAGTCGGTGATAGGGAAGGAGGTGAATCTCCCTTGCACCCAGCCCCTTCACCCATCCGCCCAAATGGGCCAGATGTTTTGGGTCATCATTCAATCCCGGGATTAGAGGGACGCGGGGGATCCAAGGAACCCTGCTTTCCTTGGCCAGTCGTTTCAAGTTCATCCGGATCAAGCGGTTCCCGGATCCGGTATACTGCTCATGGGTCCGGCCATGCAGGTGTTTCAGGTCAAAGAGAACGAGTTCCAGATGGGGAAGCAGTTGCTCCAGCCTTTTCCAGGAGAGGCGGCCGTTGGTCTCGAGGACCCGATGAAAATGGCGGCGGCCGGACTCCTCCAGTATTGTTTTGAGGAAATGAAATTGAAGCGTGGGTTCTCCCCCCGAGAAGGTCACGCCCCCGCCGGAATTCTCATAGAACGGGGAATCTTCGGCCACTTTTTCCAGGACCGCGTCCACCGTCATCCATTGGCCCACGGGGCGGAGGGCCTGAGTGGGACAGGTCTGAACGCAGGCCATACATTTTTGGCAAAGGCTGGGGTGCCGGACAAAACCCCCGGGTGATGATACGATAGCCTTATGGGCACAGGCCTTGAGGCAGGCGCCGCATTGGAGACACCGGTCCTTTGAATGAGCGACTTCCGGCCCCGGGGAGATAGATTCGGGGTTTTGGCACCAGAAACATCGCAAGTTGCATCCTTTGAAAAATACAACCGTGCGAATTCCCGGTCCATCGTGGACACAGAATTTTTGAATGTCGAAAATGAGGCCCTTAAACTCCGGCAATATCTTTGGGCCAGTCGGGACCAAGGAGCTCATTGCAGGAGATGCTCGGTCCGGTCGACGATGTCATCTTGCAGTTCTTTGGACAGGCCAGTGAAATAGGCACTATATCCGGCCACCCGTACGAGGAGGTCCTGGTACTTCTCCGGATTCCGCTGGGCCTCCCGGAGAAGGTTTGCATCCACGATGTTGAACTGACAGTGCCATGCCTTCAATTGGACAAAGCTTTTCAGGAAGCTGACGAAATTGGCCAGCCCCTTTTCCCCCTCCACCACCTGGGGGGGGAATTTAAGATTCAGGATGGAGCCCCCGGAGAGGCCAATATGATCCATCTTCCCCACGGATTTCAGCACACCCGTAGGGCTGTTCTTGTCCCGGTTGTGCACTGGGCCGATCCCGTCCGCCAAAGGTTCCCCCGCTTTCCGGCCGTCCGGAAAAGCGCCCAAAACGACCCCGAAAGGCCAATGGCCGGAAACGGAACCGAAACCCAGTTGAAAATCTCCGCCAAAATAGCTTTTATGCCGCCGACCTTCATCCGTTAAGACATCCACCACCCTGCGAGCCATTTCATCGGCATACCCATCATCGTTTCCGTAATGGGGAGAGCGGTTGATCAGCATCTGGCGCAGGGCTTCATGCCCTTCGAAGTTGACGTCAAGGGCCTGTAGCAACCGGTCCATAGAGATCAACTTTTCCTCGAAAATCAATTTCTTGACCGCGATCAAAGAATCGGCCACATCGGCCAGGCCCACGGCCCGGAAGGAGATTGCCAGGTTATAGATCGCCCCTCCCCTCGTTTTGTCCCGCCCGCTCTCGAGGCAACCCTGGGTCAGGCTGCTGAGATAAGGGGTCGGGTTATGCTGGGCATGGAGGTACTCCACCTTGAGCGAGGCGCTCAGGTGCGCGCGAATCATGTACCGGAACTGGCATTCGAAGGCATCCCAAAACTGATCGAAGGAAGTGAACTCCCGGGGGTCTCCAGTCTGGATGGAGACCTGCTTTTGGCCGTAGCGCCAATATCCGTTGGTAAGGGTGAACTCCAGAGCGGCAGCGGCATTCAGGTAACCGGCATTGTGGGATCCCTTCCCGCACCCGGAAACCTGGGCTCCTACGCATCCCACGGAGCTGTAATCCCTGGCATGCTCCGGGGCAATGCCGTTCTTCACCAGAGCGGGCACCACTACTTCGTCGTTAAAAAACGAGGGATGACCCGTGCCCAGGCATGCCAGCTTGGCAGCCTTATAATAAAGGTCCATGGGGGATTCTTTGTGCAGGCGAACGGTGATACTCGGCTGGTGGAGTCGGGTGTTCATAGAGGCCTGGATACATTGGTAGGTCAGGGGGTTGGTCGCATCTTTCCCCTCGGGTGTCAGCCCACCCACCGGGATCTGCTGCTGGACCGGAAAGCCGGCAGTTATCTTGGCGGATAAACCCCAGGTGACGTGGTTGGTCTCCCCCAGCTTCATCCACAGGCAGTCCAGTAAATCCTGGGCCTGCTCCACGGTCAATCGGCCTTCATCGCGATCGCTCTGGTAGAAGGGATAGAGATAGGAATCAATCCTTCCCAGCGGGTTGCATCGGTTGTAATCCTCTTGGAGGATGGCCAGATAGGCAAACCACACAGATTGCAGCGCCTCGTGGAAACTGCGGGCCGGGGAACCAGGAACCTGGGAGCAGACCTGGCTGATGGCTTCCAGTTCCTGCCGGCGCTCTGGGTCGGGTTCTTTGGAAGCCATCTCCGCCGCTAAACGGGAGAAGCGCAAGCCAAATTCGATGATCCCCTCACAGCAATCGACCACCGCTCGGTAGAAAAGGGCCTTTTCAATATCCGGGCCGGAAAAATGATCGACTTCCTGCATTCTGGCGAGCGCCTCCTCCCTGATTCCCCGAAATCCCTTTTTTAAGAGCTTGGCATAATCGAGGGTGCTGTGCCCGCCGGTGCCCAGAAGTGCCGCATAAAGGCTTATGATCCCGGTGCCTTTACTCAGGTCTTCCGGGTCGCGGAAGATCAACTGCCATTCTTCGGGTGAAAGAACCGAAGAAAAAAGCTCGTCGGCCGATTTTCCTCTCCAGAGGGGGAAAATCTTTTCCTGCAGTTCTTTCTTATCCGCCTCGGATACCTCGAAGGGATCCGGGGACCGGTTGGAGATCGTCTCCAATTCTTTACTGTGAAGGTCGCCGAAGTTTTCCGGGAACATCGGGTAGGCCCGGGGACGGGAGGCCAGGGAGCCCACTAGCAATTCATCCGGGTAGATCCTGATGGGAACCTGATTGAGCACAGCCCGAAACGCCCCAGCCCTCTGAAGGATGAGGGGCAAGGATTGGTTCTGGGGATTGGAGTAGTACGTATATACAATCCGCGCTCGTTCGATGCAGATGGAAGGCCGGTAGGTAAAAAAACGTTCCCGCAACCGCTGGATCCGGGGGGAAGCATTAATGACATCGTTATATTTGGCGTTGTAACTGCGGCTCCCCTTCGTAATCCTTGAACGCTCCGTTTGAATTTGCCGCATTTCCCCCTCCCTTCTTTGGCTCGTGCGGGCATCCAAACACCCGCCTGACCATTCGAATTGGACCTGGCGGAAAAGCATATTAAGAAGACCGCAAGGAATAATAATATACCAGAAAATTTTCCCTGAAAGAAGGCCGTTTCTAATGGTCTCTATATCGAAATTTTTTCGACGATTGGGAGACAAAGGATAGCAATAAACGAACTGAGGGACCTTTTTCAATAACGATCACAGCTCACTTGCTATCGATAATTTCTGCACCTGGAACACGGTACCAAGCTGCCTTATTTTCGACAACCTCAATCGGCACTCGTTCAGGGCCTTCCAGCATGATGTATTTGAGGTCCCCGAAAACCCTGATTGGCGTTCGGAACTTGAAGCCCTTCGCCTCCATATGAACGACCAGTGCGGAAATATCATCCGTGTAGATGCCAAGATGATCCACGGCGGTTCGCCCGAAATTCCGGGGAGGCTGGTCGTAAAAATTGATTGGGCCGGTTCCTATGCGCATCAGTACATTCCGCACCCCGGCAAGAATATCATCGAAGACGACCCCGGCGCCGAATATTTCGGTATAGAACCGAGAGGAAAGAGGTCTTTGTAATGGAGACAAATAGAGCGGGACGCAGGAAAGATCAGCAAATTAAAAAAATAAACCCTAAGGGAATATAGGCATGCTTTTGGTCTTTCTGGCCTATCATCACGAACGATTCAGAGAAGTGCTGAGGGATGGTTGGTTTTATAGTTAGAAGAAAAGTTGATGGGCACCGGTCATTCCTAGATCACAGACCCAGATAGGCTTTTCTGACGAGGTCCGATTTTATGAGGTCTTCTCCTTTTCCTTCCAAAACGATGCGTCCGGTTTGCAGCACGTAGGCCCGGTTGGAGACCTGCAAAGCCTCAAAGACGTTTTGCTCAACCAGCAAAACGGTCACCCCCTGCTGGCTGATTTCGCGGATGATTTTGAAGATTTCAGAAACGAGCTTGGGCATCAATCCCAGAGAAGGTTCATCCAGCATGAGCAGAGAGGGACGGGACATTAATCCTCGGGCAATCGCCAGTTGCTGTTGCTCTCCTCCGCTTAAGGTATCGGCGCGCTGGCTCTTTCTTTCGGCCAGTATGGGAAAGAGGCTAAAAACGGTTTTCAGGGTCTCTTCGATCTCTTCCCTGGCGGAAAGCGCGTACGCGCCCAACTCCAGGTTGTCCCGCAAAGATAATCGGCCAAAAAGCCTTCTCCCTTCCGGGATCATGGAAATTCTTTTTTTCACGATTTCATAAGCTGGGATCCGGTGGATGGGGCTGTTCTCGAAAAAGATTTCACCGCTCTGGGGATGGAGAAGGCCGGCGATCGTTTTAATGATAGTAGACTTTCCGGCGCCGTTGGAACCGATGAGGCTGACCACTTCCCCTTTTTTAACCTCAAAGGAGACTTCCTGCACGGCCAGGAGCCCTCTATAGCCGACGGCGACGTTATGGACTGACAGCACTGTACTTTTCTCCTAGGTAAGCTTGAATGACTTCCTTATTCTGGACGACTTCCTGAGGGGCTCCTTCCATGATCTTCTTTCCGGAATTGAGGACGATCACCCGGTCCGATATTTCCATGACCGCTTCCATAACGTGTTCCACGATGACCAGGGTCAAGCCATTCCTCCGTATCTTTTTTATTAAATCAATCATCCCTCGCAACTCGACTCTCGTTAAGCCCGCCATGGATTCATCGAGCATTAATAATACCGGCCGGGTAGCGAGAGCCATGGAAACCTCCAATCTCTTCTTGTCGGCCATGGTCAGATCGGTTCCCAGGGCCTCTTTCTTTTCTATGAGCCCTGTGAAGGCCAATACCTCCTCGGCTTTTTCGGCGGCGTGGGCTACTCGGGTATACCGGAGCAAACCCGCTGTGGCCACATTCTCAAGGACCGTCATGTCGCTGATGACCTGAACGATTTGAAAGGTGCGGGCAATCCCCATTTTACATATCGCATCTGCCCGGTGGCGGGTAATATCCTCTCCTCTGAAAAAGACCTTCCCGCTGTTGGGGTGATAAAACCCGGTAATACAGTTGAAGAGGGTCGTCTTCCCCGCGCCGTTGGGCCCGATAATGCTGACGATCTCTCCCTCCTTGATGGCAAAATCTATATTCTCATTGGCCGAGAGCCCGCCAAACCGCTTGCTTACCCTTTGGACCTCTAAAAAGAGAGGACTCTTCATTTTGACCTCTTGGCCATACCGGTAAACAAGCCCCAAACTCCCTTGGGCTGGTAAACCGAGATGAAGGTGATTAAAGCCCCGTAGATCAGCATGTCGATTCCCGTACCTTTATGGCCCAGCATCACCCGGGTTACTTCGGAGATCGGCATCAGGATGACGGCCCCGATCACCGGTCCCAAGACAGAACCGGCGCCCCCCAGCATGGAGATGAGCACGATCTGCACGGAGATGGGCAGGACCAGGACACTATCCGGGTCGAGGTACAGGATGTACTGGGCATAAAAGGTTCCGGCCATCGCCGTCAAAAAGGCGCTGATCATGATGGCGACCAGACGGTACCAAACCACGTTGATGCCCAGGCCCTTGGCCACGTCGTGACTCTCTTTGATGGCCCGGAAATAGAAGCCCATCTTGGAAGTGGCCACGAAATAGCAGACCAGAAGGGATAGAAGCAGGAAAACCAGCATAATGTAGTAGTAGGGCAGCTTGGAAGAATGGAAAATAAAGTTCTGGAAGGATTCATCGAGCATCGGCAGGGTCAAGCCTTCAGCGGCACCGATGAGCTTCCAGTTAGTGAAAAGGGTGCGCACGATCTCTCCGAAGGCAATACTGGCAATGGCAAAGTAGTGGCCTCGCAAATTGGAGCAGGGATACCCGATCGCTGCTCCCACCAGGGCGGCGATCAGGCCGCCGATGATCAACCCCACCCATGGATTGACCTGGTAGGTGATCAACAAAAAGGATGAGGTGTAAGCCCCGATGCCGAAAAAAGCTACCTGGCCGAAGGAGAACATCCCGGCATAGCCACCCATGATATTCCAGGCCGCCCCCATCATGCCAAACATGAAGACGAGGATCATCACATGCTGGGGAAAGGGCTTGGGGAAAGCCAAAGGGAAGAAGATCAAAAGGATCAATGCGGTGATGCCAAGATAGACCTGCTTCCACTTGAATATTCCCATGTCCTACCACCCCAGCAGACCTTGCGGCCTGATCCAGACAACAATGAGATAAATCAAGAAGACCATGGCATACTTATAAGCCGGGTCGAAGACGAAACCGCCGAGGGTCTGGGCAACACCAACGATGATTCCAGCGATGAAAGCCCCTTCAATACTTCCAAAACCTCCCAGGGCCACGATGGAGAAGGCGATCAGGCCAAAGGTCCCTCCCACTTGAGGATAGATATAATAGTAGGTGGACAGGAAAGCGCCGGCCACCCCTACCAGCGCAGCACCTAACCCAAAAGAGATGGAGTTGATCCGGTCCGTATTGATCCCCATGAGCAGGGCGGCTTCGCGGTCCATCTCCGTAGCCAGGATGGCCTTGCCCGTCTTGGTCTTTTTCAAGAAGAGAAAGACAAAGAGGGAGACGATTACGCTGCCGATGGTCGCTACGAATTTGGGAACGCTCACCTTAATCTCTCCGATTGCCCAGGTGCCGGAGAGCAGTGGCTTTTCAATCAGGCGAAAATCAGGAGTCCACAAAAAGACGGCCAGGTTGGCCAGGAAAATAGACACCCCAAAGGTGACGACCAGCTGAGCCAACATGGGGCCCTTCATCACCTTGCTGACGATGAAACGATAGATCAGCAGCCCCAGAACGAAGAGCAGGGCCGTGCAGATCGGGATGGAGAAGATGGGATCCAGGCCGTACAGGGTGTAAAGCCAGAAGGATGCAAACATGCTGAGCATCAAGAAATCGCCGTGGGCAAAGTTGACGATATTCATCACCCCCCAGATGAGAGTGAGCCCGATGGCAATCAGAGAATAGATAAAACCGATCAAGAGCCCATTGACGATTTGCTGCCCCAGCTGCTCCGGCATTCTGCCTCCCTCTCGCATGAATCCAAGGAGGAGCCAGAGACCCGGCTCCTCCTGCCTTGCCCGTCTATTTTTTCCAACCGGGGAAAGGCCAGATGACATCCTTTGAGGCCATGTCAAAAGGCCAGACCGTGAAGTACTGCTCATTCTGGGTCTGCACCAGGATCCCTGTGGCGTAAATGTTTTGGTGGGTCTTGGGGTCGAATTTGATCCCCTTCCAGGGGTTGATGATCTGGTCGCCAGGAATATTGGTCTCGGTCAGAGCTTTGGTCAAGGGTTCGGGGTCAGTTGATTTCGCCCGGTTGATGGCTTCCGCCACGACAAAAGGTGCGGTGAAACTCCGGGCCGCATTTCCGCTCATATCCATCCCGAACTTTTTCTTGAAGAGATCGTTGACCTGGGCCACGAGAGGTTTTCTTTTGGCCAGATCGAGAGCAAAGGTCGATCGAACGACCATATAATTTCCATCGGCCTTTACGGTTTTCAGGTAGTCGGGTTCCAGGTATCCGGCCATGGTAAGAAGGCCCTTCGGCGCAAAACCCAGTTCTTTGAAAGTCTTCGTATAAAGGATGGCATCGGTGATATAGGATGCGTGCAGGAGCACATCGGGCTTGCCCTTGATCAGCTTCCCCACTTCGCTGGAGACATCGGTTGCATTCTGGGAATAGGGGATATCTTCCAGGATTTTGTACTGGAATTCCTTGGCATACTTCTGCTCTTCCTTGCCCACATTGGCGCCCCATTCCGTGTTTTCGTAGAGTAGGGCCACCGACTCAAGCTTCATGCCGGTTTTCTTCTTTATGTCCTGCAGGAACTCAAACTGGTTTCGGGCAAAAATCGTGTCCGTGCATTCGGGCCGGAAAAAGTACTTGAATCCCCTTTCCGTCAATGTTGGCGAAGTCGAATCCGAGTTCACAAAGGGGATCTTAAGCCGCTCAGTGGCCTGGCTGGCTGTCTTGGTCACCGCACTCTGGTAAGCTCCGATCACCGCAACGACTTTTTCCTGGGTGACCAGACGCTCTGCTTCGGCCATCCCGTTTCGGGGGTCCCCCTTGCTATCCCCGAAGATGACTTCTATCTTCGCCCCTCCCAAGTCGGGCAGGCCTTCCGTTTTCGCCAAAGGCAGACTCAGATCATATTTTCCATTGATGATTTCGACGGCCATCTCAACCCCTCGTTTACAATCCAACCCTGTCGTTGCGAGATTACCCGTCAGGGGATAAATGGCTCCGATCTTGACTACCCTCTGTTGAGCAGATGACGAGCCCATCAAACAAAGGAGTAAAGCCAAACCAAGGTACACAGCGAAAAGTCTCTTCGTTCCCATTTTGCTCTCCTTTCCTTTGCCTAGGTTCTTTAGTGGATCAGAATATTTCTTGCGGTCCGGGCAATGAGAAAAAAACGGCGAGGGAATATCAAGACCTCCCCGGAGCCATTCCTAATGGCATTTTCCAGAATCCCTTTCTCACGGGCCATCCCTGAAAGTTAAGAGCTGGGTTATTGCCTTCATTGAGTCACGGGGAAAAACGACAAACACAAAATAAGTCTATCTTGGAGGATAGTCAAGGGGAAAAAGGATGCGCCGCATCGGGGGCAAACCCTTCCCGCAACAACCATCGAGTGTCGCCACCCAATCATTCCCCAAGATAGGCCTTTTTGATTTCTTCTCTCTGGGCCAGGTCTTTGGCCGGCCCTTCCAGGATGATCCGGCCCGTCTCCAGGACATACCCGCGATGGGCGTATTTTAACGCGATGCGAGCATTCTGCTCCACGAGCAGGATCGTCGTTCCCTGTTGGTTGATTTCCTTCAGGACGCGAAAAAGTTCATACATGAGGAAGGGCGCCAGCCCCATGGAAGGCTCATCCAGAAGAATCATGGTTCCACCGGTCATCATCGCCCGGGCCACGGCGAGCATCTGCTGTTCTCCGCCGCTCAGGGTATCCCCCATTTGGCTACGCCTTTCCTTCAGCCGAGGGAAGAGTCCGAAAATCCAGTTTGCCTTCTCCTGCATCTTCTGCCGGTCCTCGTGTGCATAGGCGGCCAATTTCAAGTTTTCCCACACCGTCAAATTCCCGAAGATCCTCCGCCCTTCAGGGACCAGGGAGACCCCCAAACGGCTCACCACGTCGTGAGCGGAAAAATGGGTGAGATCCTGCTCCTGAAAGATCATCTGTCCGGATCGATATAGGGGAGCCTCGGGAGGAGGGAGGCGCATAATGCTCATCAGGGTCGTCGATTTTCCAGCGCCATTGGCCCCGATCAGGGTCACGATTTCTCCCCTGGCCACATGAAAGGTTATTCCATGCAGGGCTTCGATAGGGCCATAGGCTACGTGAAGGTCCTCGATGGACAGAATCATCAATCCACCTCTTTGCCCAGGTAGGCCTCGATCACCTTCGGATTCCTCTGAATTTCTTCGGGTGTTCCGCCGGCGATCGTTGCTCCGAAATCCAACACGTGAATGTACTCACAGAGGGTCATCACGACCCGCATCTCGTGTTCGATAAGCCAGATGGTCAGGTGGAATTGCTTGCGGATGAAGCGAATCAACTCGATGAGCCCGTGCTTTTCGCCCAGGTTCATTCCCGCCGAGGGTTCGTCCAAAAGGAGCAGTTTCGGCTTAATCATGAGGGCCCGGGCAATTTCCACCTTGCGCTGCAGCCCATAAGGCAGGTTCTTTGCCAGCTCCCGGCCGTGGTCTCTGAGACCCATGATCTCCAGGGTTTCAAGGGCACGATTATGAATTCCGGCTTCTGCTTTCCGGTGCCGTGAAGTCTGCAAGACAACATCCAGAATTCCATATCCCAGATGATAGTTGTGGGCGACGCGTAGGTTATCCAGGACGGTCATTTCGGGCCATAGACGGATGTTTTGAAAGGTCCGGGCAATGCCGCTCGCGGTGATTTGATGAGGATAGAAGCCTACCAGGTTCCGCCCGTCCATGTTCACTTCCCCCTGGGATGGACGGTACACACCGCAAACGAGGTT
>DASPRR010000417.1:0-2416 GCA_035624375.1 Thermodesulfobacteriota bacterium
AAGTTCGACGCCTTCCCCATGATCCTGAAAGTCTGCAAGAATGTGGGCCAGCCCGGAAACTGCACCTATGACCAATTCATGGACCCCCTCCAGGCCTGGAAAATTGCGGGCCTTCCGAAACCAACAACCGAGGTTTTTGCCTATATAAAGCACAAACTGTGATCCCATGCTGCTTCCATGCCTGACGCCCTATGACTCAAATCATTACCTAAGTTTGCGAAAGCCTATATATTTTTGAAATGGGAGCTGTCAATGACTTTGATTTTTCTTACCTATTTATGCTGAGCGATTTTTATTGTGGCCGCCGGGATGCGGGTCTACCGACAAGCGAAACAACCGCTCCATTTGCGTTGGGAGCTCTACCCCGTTCAGCATGAGCCGGGAGGGAAAGCTCAGTACGGCGGGTCTTACATGGAAGAGCTGAACTGGTGGAAGAAGGAGAAGAAGAGTTCCCTTTTCAATGAAATCAAATATATGATTCCCGAAATCCTCTTCCTCCGGGGCTTGAAAAAGGAGAACCGCCGGTTGTGGAACCTTTCCTTTCCTTTCCATTTCGGCTTTTACCTGATGATCGGGACTCTGGCCCTCCTGGTCCTGGGCGCCTTTTCTATGGTATTGGGATTTCCCATTGGCCCAGCCCAAGGGGTTCTGAGTTCACTGATCTATTATCTGACCATCCTTTTCGGTTTCCCCGGTTTGACCCTCGGAATGGCAGGCACGGCGGCTCTCTTCCGACGCCGGCTGAGCGATCCAGCATTGCGGAATTACTCCGCCTTTTCCGATTACCTGAATCTGGTTTTTATCTTCGTCTTTTTCCATATCAGCCTTCTGGCTTGGGTCTTTTATGACCATGCTTTCGACGGGGCCCGGGCTTATATCTATTCACTCCTGACTTTCGGAGCCACCCCTGTGGGAATGGCCGGGAATCGAACCTTTCTGGGGTCCCTGTCCATTGTTTTGAGTTCTCTGCTGATCGCCTACCTTCCGCTCACCCACATGTCCCATATGTTTATGAAGTACTTCCTGTACCACTCGGTGAGATGGGGGGACATGCCCAATATGACCGGGAGCCGGATCGAAGGCGCGGTCCTGGCAAACCTGGGGCTCAAGCCCACCTGGGCGGCGCCTCATATCGGTGCCGACGGAAAAAAGACCTGGGCACAGATCGCGACCTCAGGGGTGAAGAAGGAAAAATGAAAGCGCCCGCGCTCAGGCCCCAGGACATTGCCAAGCCTTCCAGACGCCTGGCCCAAATGCGGGCCGAGGAGCTTCCCCCTCTTCCCCCGCCTTACCGGGATTTCAATACCAAGACCCTGACCGAACTAAAGGAAGAGAAGATCGCCAACATAGAGGCTTCCCTCGACGGTACCGTGGCCATCGGTATTCCCCAACCCAAGACGAAAGAAGAGGAAGAAAAATACCTGAAAGCCTTTCTCTCCGGCCTGCGAAAGCTCTTTGAAAAAGAGAACAACTGGACTTTTCTTCAGCCCCTCCTCCTCTCCATGGAGTATTGCGCGAAGTGCCAGACCTGTTCCGAGGCGTGCCCGGTCTTCGAGATGAGCGGAAGGCAGGAAATCTACCGGCCAACTTTCCGAGCGGAGGTGCTGCGTCGCATCTACCGAAAGTATATTAAGCCTTTTGGAAAGATATCGGCCAAGCTGGCGGGAGATATCGATTTGAACTGGACCGCCATCGCCCGGCTAGCTGAACTGGCCTACCGCTGCACGCTGTGTCGCCGCTGCGCGAGCGTCTGTCCCATAGGGGTGGACAATGCCCTCATCACCCATGAAATCCGCAAGCTTTTTTCGCAGGAATTGGGAATCGCCCCAAAGGAGATCCACGACAAGGGGACCCTCCAGCACCTCCGGGTGGGTTCCACTACGGGGATGAACCCCATGGCGGTCAAGGACAGCATGGATTTCATCCAGGAGGAGATGGAGGAGATCACCGGGTACAAGGTGAACATCCCCTGGGACAAGGAGGGGGCCGAGGTCCTTTTGTTGCATAATGCGGGCGAGGTTTTGGCCTGGCCGGAGAACGTCGGGGCTTTCGCCATCATCTTCCAGGCGGCGGGGATTTCCTGGACCCTTTCTTCTGAAGAACTTGGGTACGACGTGGTCAATTACGGGCTATGGTATGACGACATGCAGATGGCCCGAGTTGCGATCAAACATGCGGAGATCGCCAAAAGACTGAAGGTCAAAAAGATCATCATCGGGGAATGCGGGCATGCCCACAAGGCTTTGACGGTCATCGCCGACCGGGTGCTCACCGGGGAGTTGAACATTCCCCGTGAATCCGGTCTCGTTCTTTTGGATGAAATCGTAGGGAGCGGAAGACTGAATATCAACCCTGCGCGAAACGATTTTCCCGTCACCCTCCACGACCCCTGTAACGTGGTCCGGGCCATGGGCAT
>DASPRR010000421.1:0-2813 GCA_035624375.1 Thermodesulfobacteriota bacterium
GATCAAAGACGGCGTCCCGGTAGGAGTAACGATCCGCGAAATCGCGCGGGGTCATCACCTGGATGTCATTCTTCTTTCCCCAAGCTGGCAGGTCAAGTTGGGAAATGACATCGTCGGTGGAAGTCATGACTTTCTTCAACCCCTCTTCCACGGCAACTTCACTGAGCTTATCCTCGGCTGCCCGCAGGTCTTTGACCCGGTGAACCACGACCATTTCTTCGGCCAAACGGGCGGTGAATTCGGCAACCAGCTGTTCCCGATCCATGGAGAGGGTTTTGTAAGGGGGCAGAATCGGGCGAGTTGGGACTTCCGCCTTCGGCGCCGCTCTCAATTTTGCCAGTATTTCATCCCGCACACTTTGTTCCATTCGTCCTATTCCCCCTTGTTTCTTAGTTTTTCCTTCCATCGATCATGAAAGGTAAACCCAGCCATGGCCGGGATATCCCGGCTGCGGAACCATCCTTGAAAAGGCCCCTTGGCTTTGCTGAGGATTCCGTCTTTGGCATCCTTATTTATATATGGCCGGGCCATGCGCACCCCCATGTTCCAGGCCCAGGGGGTGCTGGCTGCCCAACTCCACATTTTGAAGAACTGCCTTTCCATCCAGGGTCGGTCGACACTCTTGAAATGGGGGTCCCCCAGGACATCCTTGGCGCGGTAATACAGGAAAAGACTCGGATGGTCGATCCCTACGGGGCAGAAGCTCTTGCAAGCCCCGCACAGGGTGGAAGCCCGATAAAGTTCCTGAGTTCGTTCCAGTCCTAGGAGCATCGGGTTCAAAACCTGGCCCATGGGGCCGGAGTAAGCCCAACCGTAGGCATAGCCGCCGATCTGTCGCCAGACAGGGCAGGCTACCAGGCAAGCGCCGCAGCGAATACAGCGGAGGGCGTCTCGGGCCTTGACGTCCTGATAGATTTTGGAGCGGCCGTTATCGACGATGACGATGTAGATCTCTTCGGGGCCGTCGATTTCGTCCTTCTTCTTGGGCCTGCTGTCCATGGATACGTAAACGGAGAGCCTCTGGCCGGTGCAATTTCGGCACACAAGACGGATCATATGGAGAGCATCCTCCATGGTAGCAACCACCTTCTCCAGACTCATCACCGACACCTGAACGGGAGGAGAGGCTTTGGTGAAGCGGATATTCCCTTCGTTCTCAACGTTGATGATCGTCCCGGTTTCCGCCACAGCCATGTTCACCCCGGTGATCCCCATCTGAACATGGTGAAACTTGTCCCGCAGGAAGAGACGGGCCGCGTACCCTAGCTGCACCGGGTCCAGCGTAGGGTCTTTCAGGCCGATTTTCCTCATGAAAAGGTCCCGGACCTCTTCCACCGGGACATTGATGGCCGGGCCCACGATGTGGAACGGGGGGAGATGGAGCTGCTGAGCGATGAACTCGCCGAGGTCGGTTTCCCAGACCTCGATTCCGTTTTTTTCCAGGAGTTCGTTGAGGGCGGTTTCTTCGGTGACCATGGATTTCCCTTTGGTCACGTATTGAATTCCCTTTTCCTTGGCCAGATTTTTTATGAACTCATTGGCCTCCTTGTCGTCCCGCGTCCAGACGACTTTCATCCCGTTGGCCGTCGCGTTTTTCTCAAACTCTTCCAGAAGCTCCGGAAGGCGGGAAAGGGCTTCGGCCCGGATCGCCGCCCCGCAGGCCATGGCCGCTGGAGCATCGGGAAGGGAGGCCAGGCCCGCCTCCCGCTTCCCCTTCATCACCGGGGGGATCAATTTGAGGAAGAGGCGGGAGCGATCATTCTTCAGCTCCTTTTTGGCCAATTCGGTGAATTGCTCGGTCTTAATTTCCATATTCGGCCTCCCTGCCGTTGGTGGCCAGGAAGCTGGCCAGGTGCATAATCTTTTTCCCGGGGTGATTACGGTTCAGGTAGCCGCCGATATTCAAGAAGCAGCCGGGCTCGTTCAGAAGCAGGAGGTCAGCCCCGCTGGCCAGGAAGTTCTCCACCTTCTCCTTTACCATGGATTCAGAGATATCCGGGAAGTCGTTGGCAAACTCTCCCCCGAACCCGCAGCAGGAATCGGCGTTGTCCAGGGGGGCCAGTTGAACCCCCTTCACCGCTTGGATCAGCTTTTTGGGCTGCTCCGAAATCCCGAGACCCCGGAGGATGTGGCAGGATTCGTGATAGGTCACCTTTCCCTCGAAGGAAGCTCCCACGTCCTCCACCTTCAGCACATCCACCAGATACTGGGAGAATTCATAAACCCGCGGGGCAAGCTCCTTGGCCCGTCGAAACCAGTCCGGTTCATCCTTTAAAATCTCGGGGTAGTGGTCTTTCACCATGTAGACGCAAGAGCCTGCGGGACTCACGATCACCGGGTCTTTCTCAAAGACGGAGATAAAATGCTTGGCCACCTTTTTGGCCTCTTCCCGGTACCCGGCGTTCATCGCCGGCTGGCCGCAACAGGTCTGCTCTTCGTGGTAGATCGGATCGACCCCCACGCGGCGGAGGACATGTACTACCGCCTCCCCAATTCGCGGGGCGAAGAGATCGACCGTGCAGGGAATGAAAAGAGATACCTCTTTCATCATTGACTCCTTTCGTCTTAATACGGAGCAAATCAAGGGAGAAAAAAATTTAGAAAAAATGAAAGCGAGCCACCAGGCCCACCCCTATTTTTAGCAGAATAAAAAGAAGGTGGTCAAGGGAAAAGCGAGATGATAAAATCCCCAACAAGCAGGGTACTGTGCGGTTGAGGAAAAGGGTTGATGTACCTCTCAAGACTGTGGAACCGTCTTTCTCTACTGCGAGGAAGGAGCCCCGTAAGCAATCATTTTCCGTACTCATTTCAAG
>DASPRR010000433.1:0-15858 GCA_035624375.1 Thermodesulfobacteriota bacterium
CGTCGAAGGGTTCGCCATGCTCAAGGAACTTGCCCAGGGACTGGGCGGGGCGGTGGGAGCCACTCGGGTCCCGGTCGATGAAAAGTGGGTTCCCCTCAGTCAGGAGATCGGGCAGACGGGAAAGATCGTTAGCCCCGAACTCTACATCGCCGTGGGGATCTCGGGGGCCGCCCAGCACATCACTGGCATTCTCAACTCCAAATGCATCGTGGCCATTAACAAGGACCCGGATGCGAATATCTTCAAGGTGGCCAACTACGGCGTAGCGGCCGATTTCCGGCAAGTCCTTCCCACCCTGATCGAAAAAATTAAAAGCGCCCGTTGAAGGAAGAAGCAAGTCCCTCCCCTCTCGGGGGAGGGACTGACCTTTAACCGAATCGCGAACAACGGACCTCTTTGGCCTCAAAGTAGGGTGTTCCGGTGGCCCTTCAAAAAAAGCCGCAAGCGGCTTACAGGCTCCGAAAAACCTAGGCAAAAATCCGTTCGTTGATATCCGAGATGGAATTGCAGCTGGTCATGATCATCGCTTTGTGCAAATCCTTGGCCAGGAATTCCATCTCGGTGCGGACTCCATCGACCCCCCCGCCGATGGCTGCTCGAATCATTTCGCGCCCAACCATTACGAAATCCGCCCCCAGGGCCAGCATCTTGATCACATCAAATCCAGTCCGCACCCCGCCATCCGCGGTGAGAGTGACTTTTCCCTTCAGGATGGGTACCAGCCGGGGAAGGACTTCGGCAATTCCCAACATCGAATCGAGGGTGCGGCCTCCGTGGTTGGAGATACTGACTACTTTGCACCCCGTTTCCAGGGCGGCGTAAGCGTCCTCCTCGCTCGTGATCCCCTTGAAGATGAAAGGCAGGCTGGTGGACCGGACAAGCTCCTTGAGCTCGGCCACCGATTTGCGGAAAACCGGCTGCCCTTTCATAGACATGGGTACGGACCCTGCACCGTCCACATCTACCCCTACCGCTATTGCCCCCGCTTTTTCGGCTTCCTGAATCAGTCGGAAGAGCACCTTCTGCTCCCGGGGCTTGAATATCTGCACGCCCCACCCCGCCGCCTCTTTGATCGCCTGCAGGCCGGGCCGGTCCTCAAAAGTTTCGGCTCCGTCGCCGATGAACCCGATCGTCCCCGCTGCCTTGGAGCCATGGATCGCGGCGCGGGCGAATTCCAATTCGGTGATCCCTCCTCCCATGCTGATTTTGACCCCACTCATGGAGGTGCAGAAGATCGGAAAAGCCACCTCTTTCCCCACAAAAGAGGCTCTCATGTTTGGCTCTACATGAGGGGTGATCAGGCGGGTTTTCAATCTTAGCCGGTCCAGAGCTTTCACGTTGGCAGCGAAGCTTTCCCCTTTGCCGATTCCCCCCATCCCGATGGCTTTGCCGTACTTGATCCCCTGGCAGAGCCTTTCCGGCAAACCGTCGCAGACCTTATAGACGCCGCAGAACCCTTTCATCTTTTCTTTTGCTGTTTCCCGCACCTCGGTCAAATCCATGGGATTCTCCTTTCACAGCCCATCAAGGATTCCAAAAACAATGGGCGCCAAAGTTAACCTATATATATTATTCTATGGGCCCTCATCCCAATGTCAACTCAAGCCCTTACCGAAGAGAGCATTTCTGACAAAAAAGTCAAGCCTTTGCCAGATTCCTATTCCTCGTACCCGATGGAATAAAAGACCGCGGAAAAAATTCAAGCGATTCCAAAAAAGGAGACTCGGGACATGGGTACATGCAAAAAAATACAGCTTTTCATAACGAAAAATACACAGTTCCCCCCCTTTTTCTCTTCTCCGTTCCAAAATATAAAGAATAAATAATGATTCCACCTGCGAAGGAAGGGAAAAAAGATGGCGAAGAATCTCACCCATAAGATTTTGGAGGCTCACCTTGTCCAGGGTGAGTTGATCCGCGGTAAGGAGATTGCCATCCGCATTGATCACACTCTCCTTCAGGATGCGACCGGGACCATGGCGATGTTGGAATTCGAAGCCCTGGGAATGGAAAGGGTTAAGGTGGAGCTTGCGGCGCAGTATGTAGACCATAACATCCTGCAAACCGATAACCGGAATGCGGATGATCACAAATACTTGCAGACCGCCTGTGCTCGCTACGGGATCCGCTTCAGCCCCCCGGGAAATGGGGTTTCTCACCAGGTTCATATGGAGAGATTCGGAGTCCCCGGGAAAACCCTGCTTGGAGCCGACAGCCATACCACGGGCGCGGCAGGGGTTTCCATGCTGGGGATCGGAGCCGGAGGGCTCGACGTGGCCTTGGCCATGGCCGGTTATCCTTATTTTCTTCCCTGTCCGATCGTGGTCGGGGTGAAACTCAAAGGCGAGCTTCCGGACTGGGTGAGCGCCAAGGATGTCATCCTGGAAATGCTGCGCCGTTTTGGGGTTAAAAGATGTGTCGGAAAAATCGTAGAGTATTATGGGCCGGGGGTGAAAAGTCTTTCGGCCACCGATCGGGAAACGATCGGCAATATGGGAGCAGAATTGGGTGCGACCAGTTCGATCTTCCCTTCCGACGAAAACACCCGAGCCTACCTTGAGGCTCAAGGACGGGGAAACGCCTGGAAGGAATTGGCTCCCGACGAGGGGGCCCAGTACGACGAACATGAGGAGATCGACCTTCGCGCCCTCGAGCCGCTCATCGCCCGTCCAACCTCTCCGGGGAATGTGGTTGCCGTTCGAGAAGTGGCTGGAATCAAGGTCGATCAGGTGATTGTCGGCAGCAGTGTGAATTCTTCTTTTCGTGATCTTATGGTTGTGGCCAAAATCATGGAGGGTCGACACTGCCACCCCGAAACCTCCCTGAACATAAACCCCGGCAGCCGGCAGGTTTTGGAAAATATCGTTTCCCAGAGCGGAGCCATGTCTTTGATGCACGCCGGCGCCCGCATATATGAAGCAGGGTGTCTAGGGTGCATCGGAATGGGGCAGGCCCCGGGAACGGGACAGGTCAGCCTGCGCACTTTCCCCCGGAACTTTCCGGGCCGCTCGGGGACCAAAGAGGACCAGGTCTATCTCTGTTCCCCGGAGACGGCCGCTGCGGCAGCCCTTAAAGGGGTTATCACCGATCCCCGGGAGCTGGCTAAGGAGATGGCCTACCCTCGAATCCAGGGGCCGGCGAGATACATCATCGACGAATCTTCAGTCATCTTTCCTTCCGATGACCTGCGCGAGACCATCGTGCTCCGGGGGCCCAATATCAAGCCTCTGCCCCAGCTGGACCCGCTCCCGGAAAGGCTGGAGGCTGAAGTCGTGCTCAAAGTCGGGGATAACATCTCCACCGATACCATCATGCCCGCCGGCAATAAAATCCTGCCTTTGCGTTCCAACATCGAGGCCATTAGCGAATTTATCTTTTCACCGATCGACCCCAATTTTGCCAAGGAATGCAGGGAAAAAGGAGGGGGGGTCGTGATCGGCGGTGAAAATTATGGGCAGGGATCCAGCCGAGAACATGCCGCGTTGGGGCCCCGCTACCTGGGGGTTCGGGCCAAAATCGTAAAAAGCTTCGCCCGCATCCATAAGGCAAACTTGTGTAATTTTGGCATTCTCCCCCTGACTTTTAAAGACCTCAGGGATTATGAGCTTCTGCAGAAAGGATCGAAGGTCTTATTTCCCGACTTGAGAAGGCGCGTGGAGAAAGGGGACCGGGAGATTCCGCTCCAGGTGGATGGGAGGACCATGATCTCCCTGCTGGAGGTCTCCGACCGCCAACGCCGCCACCTGCTGGCCGGTGGGACCTTAAACTCGGTAAGAAAGGAACTGCAGGGAGGGAAGCCGAAAAGATAAGGGCGACCCGATGGAGAAGATTTGCCTAAGGAGGGAATTATGGCTGAAGCCGTTAGGGTAAAGAATATTGGTCTGCGGGGAGTAACGGTAGCCGACACCAAGATTAGCTTTATCGACGGGGAGCAGGGGATTCTCATTTACCGCGGCTACCGGATTGAGGATTTGGCCCGGAATTCGTCTTACCTGGAAACCGCCTATTTGCTTCTGAATGGAAATTTGCCGGACCTACAACAGCTCGAAACCTTCACTCGACAAGTTGTTGAGGCCAGGGAAATTCCTAAATTCATCTATGATAGTTTAAAGAAATGGCCCCGGGATGCCCATCCCATGGATGTCCTCCAGGCATCCATACCGATTCTGGCCATGGCCGACCCCGATATACATCAAGAGACAAGGGAGGCAGCAGTCCGTCAGGCAATTCGTCTCATTTCCCGCCTGCCCGGGGTGGTGGCAGGCTGGCACAGGATTCGGAAGGGCCAGAGGCCCCTTCCTGCGAATGACCGTCTCTCCCATGCCGCTAATTTTTTAAGACAGCTCACCGGGAAGAAACCCGATGGAGAGGTTGCCCATGATCTGGATGTCTGCCTGGTCCTCCATGCCGACCATACCTTTAATGCCTCCACCTTTGCCTGCCGGGAGGTCGTTTCCACCCGAGCGCACATGTACGCAGCGGTTGCCGCCGGCATGGGGGCCCTCTCCGGGAGCCTTCATGGAGGGGCCAATACTCAGGTCATGAAGATGCTCCAGGAGCTCTCCGGAGAGAAAGATATTGCTGCATGGGTGAAAAAGCAATTGGACCAAGGCGAGAAGATCATGGGAATGGGCCATGCAGTCTATAAGACGACCGATCCCCGGGCGAACTTTTTGAAGGATATGGGTCTCCGTTTGGGCAAAAAACTCGGCCAGGAAAGGCTGCCCGAAATTTCCAGGGAATTGGAAAAAGCAGCGGTCGAAGAGTTTGAAAAACGAGGGAATCCGACCATTAAACCGAACGTAGATTTTTTCAGCGCTCCTGTCTACCACATGATGGGCATACCGGCGGACATGATGACCCCCGTTTTTGCCATCGCCAGGATCGCCGGATGGTGCGCCCATATCATTGAAGAAGCCTTTGCCGAAGCCCAAGAAAAACCGGCCCTATACAGACCAAAATCTGAATACGTGGGAAATTACTGCGGCCTCATGGGATGTTCCTATGAACCGCTCCAGGCCCGGAAATAGGGGGGAAAGACGGGCAGCCCAGGAGGGATCGCTGCGGCGTACTCACTTTTTTTCTTTCACCAGCTCGATGATCTTCTGCGCCGCCTCGCGCATGGACTTGTAGGCGAGGATGTTTAGATTGGAGTCTTCCAGGATTTTCCTTCCCAGTTCCACGTTGGTCCCTTCCATGCGGACCACCAGAGGGATGGTCAAGGGCCTCTCCCGCAGGGCATCCACGACTCCCTGGGCGTAGCTGTCGCAGCGGGTGATCCCCCCGAACATGTTGATGAAGATCCCTCTCACTTTCGGGTCCGAGCGAAGCAGGCCGAAGGCATTCCGAATCATGTCCTTGGTGGCGCCGGCCCCGGCATCCAGGAAGTTGGCGGCCTCTCCCCCGTAGTACTTCAGCAGGTCCAGGGTGGCCATTCCCAGGCCGGCCCCGTTCACGATGCAGCCGATGTTCCCCGTGAGGTTGATGTAATTTAAGTTCAACCGGGAAGCCTCCACGTCCCGCGGGTCTTCCTGCTCGATGTCCCGCAGGGCCATCAGTTCCGGGTGCCGGTAGAGGGCGTTGTCATCGATGTTCATCTTGGCATCCAAGGCCACCAGGTCTCCCCGCACAGTCAAGGCCAGCGGGTTGATCTCCGTCAGGGAACAGTCGCAGTCCATGAAAGCCCGGACCAGCGCGCTGGTTACGGCCGCCCCCTTTCCGATCGCCGGGCCCTGCAGGCCCATGTCCAGGGCCAGCCTGCGACCCTGGAAATTGGTAAACCCGCACCCCGACTCCACCGCGAGCTTATGGACTTTCTCCGGAGTTCTGCGGCTGACCTCCTCGATTTCCATTCCCCCTTCGGAGCAGCCGATGACCACCACCTTTCCCTGCTTGCGGTCGATGGTCACCCCCAGGTAAAATTCTTTTTCAATCGGAAGGGCCTCTTCGACCAGGACCCGGCTCACCGGCTTCCCCTGCGGGCCGCTCTGGGCGGTCACCAGCCGCGTACCGAACATGGACCGGGCGATCTCCCGGACTTCCGCCGGGTCTTTGGCCTTCCGGATCCCTCCGGCCTTTCCCCGCCCGCCCGCGTGGACCTGGGCCTTCACGACGAAGGGGCCCATGCCGATCCCTTGGGCCGCTGCTTCGGCATCCCGGAGGTCGAAGGAAACATGTCCCTGGGGGACCTTCACCCCGTAGCGAAAAAGAATCTCTTTGGCCTGGTATTCGTGGATGTTCATGGGCTCCCCTTGGTCATAGGTTGGGAAAGGAGGTCCGTAGGGGCGGGTTTGAAATCCACCCCTACGGACAACCGAAAACCGGCAACGGGCTTTTAGTATCTTTCCCCGACCAGCTTCTTCTTTAGCTCCCCGATGGCCCAGGTGGGATTCAGGGACTTGGGGCAGATGGTGCAGTTGAAGATGGTGTGGCAGCGCCAGAGCCCGTGACGGGTGTTCAGAACCGGCACCCGTTCGGCAAATCCCTCGTCTCGGGAATCGAAGACATATCGGTAGGCCTTGAGCAGCGCCGCCGGCCCGAGGAAATTAGGGTTGGCCCAGTAGGAGGGACAGGAGGAAGTGCAGGCCCCGCAGAGGATGCATTCGTAGGAGCCGTCGATCTTCTTCCGATCCTCGATGCTCTGGTACCGCTCCTGGTCCGTGGGCGGGGTGCCGGCGATGAGATAGGGTTTCACCTCTTCCAGTTTCTGGAAAAAGTCCTCCATGTCCACCGCCAGGTCCTTGATCACCTTGAAGTGCCGGAGAGGCTCGATCTCGACGGTCCCGCCGCCCAGGGATTTGACCTG
The DNA here is from genome assembly GCA_035624375.1 of Thermodesulfobacteriota bacterium. Classification (GTDB taxonomy): domain Bacteria; phylum Desulfobacterota; class SM23-61; order SM23-61; family SM23-61; genus SM23-61. The sequence goes on from DASPRR010000433.1 coordinate 6,806, forward strand.
GGTCTCGCAGGCCAGTTTATTGAGCCCGTTGATGGTCATGGCGCAGGACCCGCAGATCCCGTGGCGACAGGAGCGACGGAAGGTGAGGCTGCCGTCCTGTTTCCATTTGATCTCGTTCAGGGTGTCCAGAATGGTCATCCCCTCCTGAATGTCGACCTCGTAGGTCTTATAGTAGGGAGCCTTGTCTTCCTCGGGGTTGAACCGGTAAATTTTAAAGATTTGCATCATGGTTTACTCCTTCGAATGGTTTTCTGTGATCGGTCTCACCCCCCCCTGCCCTCCCCCGTCGAGGGGGAGGGATTCTCTTTTATACCCCCTCCCCCCGTGGTCGGGTCTAATCGACTGGCGGGAGGGGGGTGGGGGGAGGGGGAAGATAAGGGCTAGAACTTCCTCTCCTCGGGCTTGTATTTGGTGATCACCACGGGCTTGTAATCCAGCCTGATACCGGTATCGGTCTTCCAGGCCAGAGTGTGTTTCAGCCAGTTCCCGTCGTCCCGCTTCGGGAAGTCCCGGCGGAAGTGGGCGCCCCGGCTTTCGGTCCGCGCCTGACCGCCGACCACAATGGTCTCCACAAAGTCCAGGATGTTGCCCAACTCAATGGCATCCAGAAGCTCCGTGTTGAACCGCTTGCCCTTGTAGCCGATGGAGATGTTCTTGAAACGCTCCTGCAATGATTTGATGATCTCCAGCTGCTTCTTCAGGAGTTTCTCTTCCCGGAAAATCCAGCAGTTGAGCATCATGCTCTGCTGCAGTTCATCGCGGATAGCCGCGGGGCTATCCTTCCCGTTGAGGCTCAGGTACCAGTCGATCTTGGCTTTGGCCTTTTCCAGCCCGTCTTTGGGGAGGTCCGGTTTTTCCGCCCCCCCGAGGATATACTTGACCATGGTCCGGCCGGTCCTCCTGCCGAAAACGGCACAGTCCATGGTGGAGTTGCAGCCCAGCCGGTTGGCGCCATGAACGGAGATGCAAGCGCATTCCCCGGCGGCATAGAAACCGGTAACGGGGGTATTCTTGGCATCCATGATCACCTGACCGTCCACATTGGTTGGAATCCCGCCCATGGCGTAGTGGGCCGTGGGCTGGATGGGGACAAAACCGGTTACCGCGTCGATGCCGGAGAACTTGAGGATGAGCTCGTGAATCTGGGGCAGCTTTTCCATGATGGCCTCGCGCCCCAAGTGCCGTAAGTCAAGATGGACATAGCATTTCCCGTCGATTCCCCGGCCTTCGTCGATCTCCTGCTGGATAGAGCGGGAGACCACGTCACGGGGGGCCAGCTCCATCTTGGCCTTGGCGTATTTCTCCATGAACCTTTTGCCCTCATGATTGACCAGGTAGCCGCCCTCGCCCCGGGCTCCTTCCGTAACCAAAACTCCGGAGGGGTAGAGCCCCGTGGGGTGGAACTGGACGAACTCCATGTCCTCCAGCGGCAGTCCCGCTTGCAGGACCAGGGACATTCCGTCTCCCGTGTTGGAAAGGGCGTTGGTGTTCACCTTCCAGGCCCGGGCGTATCCTCCGGTGCCGAACATGACCGTCTTGGCATGGAACACCTGCAGGCCGCCGTTGCGCATATCCCAGGCGACCACGCCGGAGCACACGTTTTTCTCCATCAGGAGGCTGACGACGAAGAACTCCGAGTAGAAACGCACGTCGTGCTTGATGCACTGTTCGTAGAGCGTATGCAGCATGGCATGGCCCGTCCGGTCGGCTGCGTAGCACATCCGGCGGATGGCCCCTCCCTTGCCGAAGTTGCTGTAGTGCCCCCCGAATTCCCGCTGGGCGACCTTGCCCTGGTCCGTCCGGCTGAAAGGGCAGCCCATGTGTTCCAGCTCGTAAGCCACCTCAATGGCATCCCGGACGAGCACTTCCTGGGCATCCTGGTCCCCCAGGTAGTCGGCCCCCCTCACCGTGTCGTATAGGTGCCACTCCCAGTGGTCTTCCTCCAGGCTCCCCAGCGCCGCAGCCGTGCCCCCCTGGGCGGAAATAGAGTGGGACCGGGTAGGGTAGACTTTCGATATGACCGCCGTATTGAGATGCTTGCTGGATTCCAGGGCGGCATACAGGCCAGCGATCCCCGCCCCGACAATCACCACATCGTGTTCATGAACCATCTGATCCTCCAGTTTTCTAAAAACATTTTCACCACGGAGGCACAGAGGACACAGAGGAAAAAGAACCTAAGAATGTAAAAAACCAAGCTCTTTTTGCTTTTGGGGGTTATTCACCTTAATTTTCTCAGTGTTCTCTGTGTCTCTGTGGTGAATAGATGTCTCTTACGTGCCGAAAGGAACCAAAGTGACGAATCCCAGGATCAAGAAGGAGACCCCCAGGATCCAGGCCACTCCAAAGAGGGTCACCCGAAGCCCGTTGCATTGCACATAGTCCTCCACCATCAGCCAGAACCCGTTCAGGATGTGGTAGAGGAGCATGATCAAGAACCCCACGTGGAAGAATTTCCAGAAAGGACTTCCCAGGTCCACGGGGGAGGCCCCGAAATGGACGGCTCCCAAGTGGATGATTAGGACGACGGCGATGAGAATTCCCGTGATCCTCTGAAAAAGCCAGTGAAAAGCACCGGATTGATGAGATGCAGGTAAGGCCATTTCTTTTTCCTCCTAGATCGCTCTCAGGCCGGCCACAAAGAAGACCAGCCCGATGACCATCATCGCCCAGAAGAGCTTCTTGTGGTAAAGAGCCCCGCTTCCAAAATCGATGATCAGTTCCCGGATTCCGTTCAGAGCGTGGTAGATCAGGAAGGCCAGGAGAATCACCACCACCACCTTGTGGGTCAGGAAGTTGCTGATGCCCGCCAGCCCCTTCTGATCGTACTTCATCCCGAACTGGGCCAGGATGTGGAGCAGGAGATAGATCCCCACGGCGGCCCCGGTGATGCGGTGGATCAACCAGGCCGTAGCCCCGGTTTGCCATTTGTATCGCATCTATTTTCTCCTTCAATTTTACTGGGACGCAGATCTACGCAGAAAGGCCGGATAAATAATATTGATGAAATCGTAAAAAGCTCCTAGAACCGTCACCCCGGCGAAAGCCGGGGTCCAGAATGTGTTGAAATAACTGGATTCCGGCTTTCGCCGGAATGACGCATCTTACGGAATTCCGCCTTTTGACGAGTACATCAATGTTCATTTCCAAAATCCTGTAAATCTGCGTTCATCTGCGTCCCATTCGTTTTTTACCGCGCGTATTGCGCCATGCCCTGCTGGTACAGGTCATTCCCCTTGGTGTCATTGACCACGATTGCCGGGAAGTCCACCACTTCCAGCCGGCTGATGGCTTCTGGTCCGAGGTCCTCGTAGGCCACGATCTCGGCCTTCTTGACGGATTTGGCCAAGAGCGCTCCCGCCCCGCCGGTGGCGGCGAAGTAGATCGCCTTGTATTTCTTCATGGCCTCGATGACTTCCTTCTTGCGCATGCCCTTGCCGATCATCCCCTTGAGGCCGATCTCCATCAGCTTCGGCGAATAGGCGTCCATGCGCCCGCTGGTCGTCGGCCCGGCGGACCCGTACACATGCCCCGGTTTCGTCGGGGCCGGTCCCACATAATAGATAATCTGCCCTTTCAGGTCGATGGGCAGGGGTTTCCCCTCTTTTAACAGGTCGAAGAGGCGTTTGTGCGCGGCGTCCCTCCCGGTGTAGATCACCCCGGTGATCAGGACTTTATCCCCGGCTTTTAATTTTTCAACGTCCGCGTCGCTCAGGGGTGTCTTCAATCGAATCGCTTGGCTCATTCTGCAACCTCCTTCAGATGACAGCTTCTTGGTGCCGGTGGGCGTGGCAGTTCAAGTTTACGGCCATGGGAAAGCTGGCAATGTGGCAGGGGATCAATTCCACATTTACCGCCAGGGCGGTAATCCGGCCTCCCAATCCCTGAGGTCCGATGCCCAGGTTGTTGATCCGGGTGAGGAGCTCTGCTTCCATGGCCGCCAGCTGCGGGTCCGGATTCTTCTGCCCAAGGGGGCGCAGAAGTGCTTTCTTGGCCGTCAGGGCGACTTCTTCAAAAGTTCCCCCGACACCTACTCCCACGACCACCGGAGGGCATGGATTGGAACCGGACTGTTTCACCCATTCCACCACCCGGTTCTTGACTCCCTCAATTCCCTCCGAGGGGCTAAGCATGATGACCGTGGACATATTCTCGGCTCCCCCGCCCTTCGGGGCCAGGACGATCTTGATCTTGTCGCCGGGGACCAGGTTCAAATGGATGATCGCCGGAGTGTTGTCCTTGGTGTTGACCCGGGTGAAAGGATGGCAGGAGGATTTGCGGAGATACCCTTCCTTGTAGCCCTGCCGGACCCCTTCGTGGATGGCTTCACTGAAGCTCCCGCCGACAATGTGCACCTCCTGGCCCAGGTCTATGAACAGGACCGCCAGGCCCGTATCCTGACACATGGCCACCTGCTCTTCCCGGGCGATGCGGACATTCTCCTTGATCTGCTGGAAGACTTCCTTGCCCACGGGGGATTCTTCTTTCTTCTCCCCCTCGTCCAGCGCCTTGAGAACATCCTCGGTCAGGTAGTAATTGGAATCGATGCACATCTTTTTCACGACATCGGTAATCTGTTTGGCATTGACTTCTCTCATCCCTTCCTCCTTCTGAATCCAAGAGAGAGCCTTCGGGGACGCTCCGTTTTTCCCTCGGTCCGGGGGCCTACGGAAGTCCCCGAATGGCCCTGGGGATCAGATCTTGCACTCCGGAATGATCCCGCTGTTCATCATCAGCTCGACCTCTCTCCGCGCCCGGTCGATCATGGCAGAGGCTTTCTCGAAGAGCTGCTCCTTGCTCATCTTGACCCGGGCCACCTTCTGCTCGATGCCCTTGAGGCCCACGGCCACAGCCTGACGGGGGAAGACCTCGCGCTCACTCATTAAGGGGAGCAGGTAATCCTTCTTGAGTCCCTTGTCTTCGGCGCACTTGGCCAATTCCACCGCCGAGGCGATGCACATTTCGTCGGTGATGGTGGTGGCCATGATGTCCAGGGTGCCGCGGAAAATGGCCGGGAAGCACAGGGAGTTATTCACCTGGTTGGGAAAATCGGAACGGCCCGTGGCGATGACCTTGGCCCCGGCCTCTTCCGCCTCCCAGGGGTAGATCTCGGGAATGGGATTGGCGCAGGCGAAGAGGATGGAATCTTTAGCCATCTTCTTGACCCATTCTTTCTTGATCACGTCAGGGCCGGATTTAGCCAGGGCCACGACGGCGTCCGCCCCCTCCATGGCCTCGGCGATGTTCCCCTTGCGCTGCTCCGCGTTGGTAATCTGGGAGAACCGCCTCTTTTCCGCGTAGTCCGGGGGGATATCCGTTCTTCCCTTGTGCAGCGTCCCCTTGGAATCCACCATGATGAGCTTGGCGGGGTCCACGCCGTAGGAGAGCATCACTCGCGCGCAGGCTATATTCGCTGCCCCCGATCCGATGAGGGTGATGCGCGCTTTTTTAATATTCTTCTTCACTACCTTGAAGGCGTTTATCAACCCTGCAAGGGTCACGGCTGCGGTGCCCTGCTGGTCATCGTGCCAGACCGGAATCTTGGACTCTTTACGGAGGGTATCCAGGATATGGAAGCACTTGGGCTGGGACAGGTCTTCGAGGTTAATCCCTCCGAAGCAGGGGGAGATGAGCTTTACGGTTTTGATGATCTCCTCCGCATCCTTGGTGTCGAGGCAAACCGGCCAGGCATCCACTCCTCCCAGGTATTTAAAGAGGATGGATTTCCCTTCCATGACCGGGATGGCCGCTTCCGGCCCGATGTCTCCCAGCCCCAGCACGCGGGTCCCGTCGGAAACCACCGCTACCATGTTGCCTTTGTTCGTGTGCTCGAAGACTTTTTCCGGATGGGCTTCAATGTCCCGGCAGGCAGCAGCCACGCCGGGAGTGTACCAGATGGCAAAATCATTGAAATCCCGCACGCAGCATTTCACTGCCGAGGCAATCTTGCCCTTATAATAAGGGTGCATCTTCAACGCGTCTGCTGAAGGTTTCTTGGATTTTTCCAACAGTTGTTCTTTGGTCAGCATGTCTTCCTCCTTTTGATTCTTGCCGCATTCTCTGCTGCAAGGGTATGAGTTTGAAAATTCCCCCCTTCCTTTTTCGGAAGGCAATGGGTTAGCGTTCGCTCAACTCTAAAAGTACCCCGTTGGTTGATTTGGGATGGATGAAGGCAATCTTCGCTCCTCCAGCGCCTCTCCTCGGTTTCTCGTCGATCAGTCGCACCCCCTTTTCTTTCAGTTCTTTCAAAGCTTCTTCGATATTGTCCACTCGCAGGGCGATGTGCTGGATTCCCTCTCCTCGGCTTTCGATGAACTTGGCGATAGCCCCATCCGGCGCCGTGGACTCCAGAATCTCCAGCTCGCTCTCCCCCACCGGAAGGAAAGCGGTGGTGGCTTTCTGCTCCTGCACCGTTTCCCTTCCTTCGATGGGCAGCCCCAGAATGACGTTCCAGAAAGGCGCCACCTGCTCGATGGACTTGGCCGCAATGCCAATGTGGTCAATCTTCAATATTTTCATCCTTCCTACCTCCAAAAGAATTTTCTACTTCGATCCTCGAACCTCGGGCCTTAAACCTTCACCGCCGATTCGTACTCTCCGAACACGCTCCGCAGGGCGTCGCAGACCTCGCCCAGAGTGCAGTGGGTCCGGACGCAGCTGAGGATGGGGACCATGAGGTTGCCTTCTCCCCGGGCGACTTTTTTCAGCGCTTCCAGGGAGGTCTTGACCCCCTGGGAACTGCGCGAGGTTTTGAGTTCGGCGATGCGTTTGATCTGGACTTCCCGGACCTTGGGGTCCACCTTCAGCAGTCCCTTGGGCGGAGGTTCCTTGGATTGGAACCGATTCACCCCCACTATGACCCGGTCTCCGCTTTCGATCTCCTTCTGGTAGCGGTAGGCCGCGTCCTGGATTTCCTGCTGGATGTATCCTTTTTCGACGGCCACCACCGACCCGCCGAGCTGGTCGATCTTGTCGATGTAATCCATGGCCCGTTTTTCGATTTCGTCGGTCAGTTTCTCGATGTAGTAGGACCCCCCCAGGGGATCGATGGTATCCGCCGAACCGGATTCATGGGCGATCAGTTGCTGCGTCCGCAGAGCAACCTGAACCGACTGCTCCGACGGGAGAGCCAGGGCTTCATCCATAGAGTTGGTATGGAGGGATTGGGTTCCCCCGAGAACGGCGGCCAGAGCCTGCCACGCCACGCGGATGATGTTGTTGTAGGGCTGCTGGGCGGTGAGGGTGGACCCGGCCGTCTGGGTATGGAAACGAATCATCCAGGACCGCGGGTTTTGGGCCTTGAACCGGTCCCTCATGATTTTAGCCCAGAGTCGGCGGGCGGCGCGGTATTTAGCCACCTCTTCCAGAAAATCCAGGTGGGCGTTGAAGAAAAAGGAGATGCGCGGGCCGAATTCATCGACGTCCAGCCCGGCTTTGATTGCCGCCTGAACGTAGGAGACGCCGTTGGCCAGGGTGAAAGCCACTTCCTGCACGGCCGTGCACCCGGCCTCCCGCATATGGTACCCGCTGATGCTGATGGTGTTCCAGTTGGGGACCTCCTTGGTGCAGTACTCAAAGGTGTTGGTGATGATGCGCATGGAAGGCCGGGGAGGAAAAATATAGGTCCCCCGGGAGGAATACTCCTTCAGGATGTCGTTCTGGATCGTCCCGTTGAGCTTGGCTGCGGCGACGCCCTGCTTCTCTCCGACAGCGATATACATGGCCAGGAGAATCGAGGCCGGGGCGTTGATGGTCATGGAGGTAGAGACCTTGTCCAGAGGGATTTGGTCGAAGAGAATCTCCATGTCCTTGACCGAATCGATGGCCACCCCCACCTTTCCCACTTCGCCCTGGGCCAGGGGATGGTCGGAGTCATAGCCGATTTGAGTGGGTAAATCAAAGGCGACGGAAAGCCCGGTCTGGCCCTGTTCCAGCAGATATCGGTAACGTCGGTTGGTGTCCTCAGCCGTCCCGAATCCAGCGTATTGGCGCATGGTCCAGAACCGTCCCCGGTACATGGTGGGCTGGACACCCCGGGTGTAGGGGAACTCTCCGGGAAAGTTCAGGTCCTGCTCGTAATCCAATCCGGCCACATCTTCAGGAGTGAATATCCGCTTCACGGGAATGCCCGAGGTGGTTTGAAAGGTCTTCCTCCGCTCCGGGTTTTTGGCCAGAGTCTTCTCGATCTTCCCATTCCATTCCTTGGCCTGCTTGCCAATCTCCTCGGACTTTTTCGGATCGAACATGGAAACCCCCGGTAAGAGCGCAAAAAATCGAGAATCCAGCATCCAGGAGTCAGAATAAAAGCCTTTCTTCTGGATTCTGACTTCTGAGTTCTGAATTCTATCTTTTCTAACTCCGAACTCCGAACTCTGAACCCCGAACTGTTTTTCCTCGAATCCTCCGGATGACTTCCTGAACTTGGCTCTGGAGCAGATAATCGATGATTTCCTCCCGGCTGTATCGAGGCTTCAAGATCCAGCGGCGCAGAACGCCAAAGACGCCGCTGTAGACCAGAAAATTGGCTTCCAGGAAAGGGTCGAACGGGCCTGGGCCCAGCTCGCCGATGATCTTCTCAAAATGCTCGACGATCTCGGATTCTTTTTTCAAAATGATTTTGAGGTAATCCTTCTGTACATAGCGGGCCTGGGTGTACGAAAGCATCACCTGATCTTCCAATTCCATGGCCACTTCCAGGAATGCCCGATAGGTAATCTCCAGCCGTTGGAGCGGGTCGGCAACCATGGAAGCCCGGGACCTCACCTTTTCGAAAAAAGTATTGGCATAGTTTTCAAAAAAAAGATAGAGGATATCATCTTTGGAATTGACGTAGTCGTAGATGCTCCCCAGGCCGATTCCCGCTTCTCTGGCGATCTCCCGCACCGTAGCTTTGTGGTAGCCCTTCTTCTTGAAGACCTGGATGGCCCCTTCGAGAATCTGGCTGCGCTTCCCGCTGATTAAGCTTTGGTCCTTGACTCGGGCTTGAACCTGCATGACCCCTATCTGGTAAGGAAGGTGATCAAAGGTTTAGAGCGAACGAATGTTCATTCATC
>DASPRR010000448.1:0-2565 GCA_035624375.1 Thermodesulfobacteriota bacterium
AGTCTCACCGGCATGGAATACACGCGCCGGGTGAATCTCATCAAAGATGTCAATATTCCCCTCCTGGCCATCACCATCACCAAGGGCGGGAAGATGATGGACATCTTCGACGAGATCGTCATGGAGTGGAGTTGTCACGATCAGACCAAGGCCAACCAGGCGGTGGCGGCCGGTAAGGGGCCGCTGCGGATCCGGGTGAGCCACCTCCCGGAAGAGGTCATCCGGGAGATCGAATCCATTCTTTTCAGCACGGAACGGCCCGTGCAGGAGCGCTTCTTCAAGGGACGGGGGGTTGATTTCCGCAAAGGGGACATCGAACTCTGGCCCACGGAGAACCAGCTCTGCGGGGGCCACGGGATGTCCGGTCTGGTGGTCAACGAAAAGGCCGAGACCACGGTTCCTGGCCTTTATGCCGCGGGAGACGTAGCCTGCGTTTCCAAAGGGCATCTCACCGGAGCCTTTGTTTTCGGGGAGATCGCCGCCGAGCAGGCGGTCCGCTTCATCACCTCCCAGCCGCTCCCCAAAATCGACCCGGGTCAGATCGCCGGCATGCGGAGCAAGATCGAAAAGCGGGGAAGCCGGAAGGGGAACGGGGTGGACGTGCGCGACCTGGAATTCAAGGTGCGACGGCTGATCAACGACTACGTCATCTCTCCCAAGAACGCTTACAAACTCAGCCGCTGGCTGGAGTGGGCGGAGCGGTTTGAGAGGGAAATCGAAGAGGATGTTTCCGTCAGCAGCGGCCACGAGTTGTCCAAGGTCATGGAAGTGGAAAATATCATCCAGTGCGCCACTTTCTCGGCCCGGGCCGCCCTGGAGAGGAAGGAGAGCCGGTGGGGGAACGCGCACCAGCGCACCGATTTCCCCCAGAGGGACGATCAGAACTGGCTCTGCCACGTGGATGTGCGCTGCGGGAGGGATGGGGAGGTTCTGGTATCCCGCAGGCCCTTGGTCCGCGAGCTCCCTGCCGGAGGCGCGAGGTGAGGTCCGACGTAAACATCTTCATCCATCGCGATAAATGCTATGTGTGCGGCATCTGCATTGAACGCTGCATCCTGGACAACCTGCGCATGTACCTGGCTCCCTGCCGGGCGGCCTGCCCCATTCACATGAACTGCCAGGGCTATGTCCGCTTGATTGCCCAGGGGAAGGAAGAGGAAGCGGCCAAGGAAGCGCGGAAAGACCTCCCCTTTGTCGGGATCATCGGAAGGGTCTGCCATCGACCCTGCGAAGACCAATGCGAAAGAAAAAAGGTGGACCAGGAGGCCGTCCACATCCGCGCCTTGAAGCGGTATCTGTCCGACTCGCGGCCGGACCTGATTCATGAACCAGCCCCGATGCCAAAGGGGAGCGGAAGGAAGGTTGCCGTCTTGGGGTCGGGGCCTGCGGGCCTGATGGCGGCCTATGAGCTGGGGGCGAAGGGACATGCAGTCAGCGTCTTTGATGCCGCCCCCGAACCGGGAGGGATGCTCCGCTGGGGAATCCCTGCCTTCCGCCTACCCACGGCGGAAATCAATAACGCAGTTTCGATGCTGGAAAAGATGAAGGTTCGCTTCCAGACCGGCCGAAGCCTGGGCAAAGAACTGGACCTGGAAAAGATGGAGCGTGAATGGGATGCCCTTCTGCTGGCGTATGGCGCGGGCTCGGCCGTGGCTCTGAACATTCCGGGGGAAGACCTCCCGGGAGTTTACCAGGGGCTGGACCTCCTCCGGAAGGTGCGGGAGGGCCAAACCCCGGACCCGGGAAAGAGCGCGATCGTAATAGGGGGAGGCAACACCGCGGTCGATGCGGCCCTCACCTGCCGAAGGCTGGGAGCCGAGGAAGTGCAGATCATCTGTCTGGAAGAAAGATCCCAGATGCCCGCTTTTGCCGCGGAGCTGGAAGAAGCTGTGGAGGAGGGCATCAAGATTCAGAACGGCTGGGGGCCGCGAAAAATCCTGCAGCATGGACAGGACAGCCTGCGGCTGGAGTTATCCCGCTGCCTTCGGATTTTCGACGAGGAGGGCCGGTTCTCTCCCCAATTGGATGATTTCCGCGGACTGTCTCCTTCGGCTGAATCGGTCATCGTGGCGATCGGACAGCAGACGGACCCTTCATTGCTGCCCCCGGAGATTCGGCCTTCCCCTCGATCAAACCAGCTGGTTGACCCATTGACCTTGCAGAGCCGCCGGGAAAAGATCTTCGCTGCTGGGGATTTAATCTCCGGTCCCCGTTCGGTCATCGAATCCATGGCCCAGGGGAGGGAAGCGGCAGTCTCCATCGACCGTTTCCTCCAGGGAGAAACGCTGAGGTGGGGCCGGGCCTACTGGGACGGCACCTGCATTACCGACTTTCCCGTCGATCGATCCGGAGCCATCGTGCGCCCCAGGGCCTCACTTCCCCGGCTTCCGGTTCAATCCCGCAATGCCTTGAACGAGATAGAAAAGGCATTGGGAACGAAGGAAGCCCGCGAAGAAGCCGAACGGTGCCTGAACTGCGGCCGGCCGGGGGAAGTCAACCAAACTTGCTGGTATTGCCTCCCGTGCGAGATCGAATGTCCGGTGGATGCACTAGAGGTCCGTTTGC
>DASPRR010000487.1:0-6206 GCA_035624375.1 Thermodesulfobacteriota bacterium
GCAGTCTTATCAGTTAGGGCCGGACAATACGCCGAACACTTACAGCGCAGGGAGCGACCTTCTATCGTGGGAGTTTGAATATAAAATGGATGGACCTGAGATTACCTTCACGTTTATACCTGAGACCTACTCTTTGGAGTATCTTGAGGGCCCGAATAAAGGCCTTAAACTGCTCCCGCCGAACAATGCTGTATTTGACAAACCATGGACGGGACGTATATCACCGGATGGCAGAAACCTATTCGTATTCTATGGAGGGCCAGCTAAATTAGAAATTCCAGAATTTGGTATTGAGTTAATTTGTAACGCAGTTCACCAGGGATTCAAAACGCATTAGTAATCAGGCGAGAAGTCTAGTATCGCAGAGGTGAAGGATTCAAACACTCTTGAAGGGCAGTCGGTTTTTCGGGCGCATTGGTTGGGTGCCACTCCCCAAGCTACCCTGAACTAAGCTAATTAGTCATCGAAAACAAGGAGGCAGGGTCAGGAATGATCCTGCCTTTTTTGTGCCTACATATAGTAGATTCGGGCGTCTGGGGTAAAATGAAGGGGGATTCATCCTTGACAGTTTCCACCCTTCGGCCCCATAATTCTTTCCACTGGAAGAAGCGAATTCTTATCATCGCGGGGATGAAGATATGCGTGTCGCGCTGATCGCTCCGGCCCCGGCTTCTTATATTTGGAGGAAGAAACGGGCGGCTTTCACTTTACCGCCCATGGCCCTGCCCCTTCTGGCTGCGCTTTCCCCGCGGGGGGTGGAGGTCCGACTCATTGACGAAGCGGTGGAGGATGTGGGCCTTAACCTAGAGGCCGACCTTGTGGGGCTGTCCGTCATGACCGCCACGGCCCCAAGGGCTTACCGGTTGGGCGATCACTTTCGGTCACGGGGAATCCAGGTCGTCATGGGCGGGGTGCATCCATCCAGCCTTCCGGAAGAGGCCCTGCAGCACAGCGACGCAGTGGTTATCGGGGAAGGAGAATTTCTCTGGCTCCGGATTTTAAAGGATGCGGACCAAGGAAGTTTGAAGAGGACCTACCAAAACCCCTCCACTTTTCCCTTAGACCGGCTGCCCGCTCCCAGGTGGGACCTTCTTCCTGCCCAAAGGTATTTTGTTCCCCGGACGGTTCAAGTGAGCCGCGGTTGCCCCATGTCCTGTTCTTTTTGTTCCGTGAGCTCCTTTTTCGGCCGCTCCTACCGGCAGCGCTCCACTTCTCAGGTCATCGAAGAAATCCGGGCCCACAAGAAAAGGCTTCTGATCTTTGCGGACGATAATATCGCCGGAAATCCGGAAGCCGCCAAGGAACTCTTTGCCGCCATGATCCCCCTGAAGAAGAAATGGGTCTCCCAGTGTTCCCTGTCCGTCGCCGACGATCCGGAGCTCCTGGACCTCGCGGCCCGAAGCGGATGCATCGGGCTGCTCATCGGTTTCGAATCGATCTCCCCCGAGGTTCTAAAATCTATCGGCAAACGGGTCAATCTCCACCGGCAGTACCAGGAGGCCATCCGAAAGATTCATTCCCGGGGCATTCACATCCAGGGTTCTTTCATCTTCGGATTCGATGAGGATACCCCGGAGAGCATCCCGGCCACGGTCCGATTCGTAAAGGAAAACCGGCTCACCGGTGTGAATTACTGCCGGCTGACCCCCTTCCCGGGGACCAAGCTCTACGCCGATCTGGAACGGGAAGGAAGGATCATCGACCGGGACTGGTCCAATTACGACCGACAGAACGTCGTCTTCCAGCCGCGCAACTTTACCCCCCAAGACCTGCAAGAGAAAATCTTCTGGGCCTACAGTCAGACCTACAACCTGCGTTCCCTCTGGCAGCGACGCCCTTTCTCGTTTCAACACTTCAGCCTATATCTTTTACTGAACTTCGGCTACATGAAGGGGCTGAAAAAGATGGAAAGAGAAGTAATGAGAAGAACCGCCTGAATGTGGATTGTGAAATGCGGAATCCTGGTCGAAATTTTTTTTACATCTTCTTCACGTCCGCCTGCCCGATCTTGAGGTAGAGTTTTTCCTTCTTTGGCTTCAGGTTGATCCCTTGGCGAGAAGCTCCGCCGCCCTCGGTGCTTCCCCCTTAGCAGCCAGTAACGCGACGGCGGAGATGAATCCTTTCTTCATAAGGCCTTCTCCCAAGAAAGTTTCAAGTCTCTAATTTCGGGTTTCATTTCCTATCTCTCGATGTCCTCTGTGGCCCTAAGGTCCTTACCGGATTTTTGCCTGCAGGTCCTTTACCGCCAGTTGCACGGTTTCATCCGCCACCTGGCTCAAAGGACGTATGACGCTCCCCATTTGCCGGTCATCTGCTGTTTCCAGAGAATCATCATTCCCCCTAGCGCTTTCCGGCCTTCACGATTCTCTTTTCCGGGAAGCTCGGCGCCGCAGCGCTCCCCGCATTGGAGCAATAGGTCACTTCCCCGTTTCGGTCGGCCACCACCAAGTCGTTCAGTCCCCTCCCCCTGCTCAGCACCTGGGGAATGGCACTCGGACCCAGCTTGAGGGGTAGTTTTTCCCCGTCGTTGTTAAACTGGGGTTCTCGATTGGTCCCCTGGTTGATGAAGATGAAGATCTCTCCGTTGTCATTTCCAACCACTAAATCCTTCTTGCCGTCCCCGTTCCAATCCACCACGTCGGGGGAGGAATCGGACCCTACATCCAGCTTTCCGTTGTTGAGTTTGATGCCCTTCCCGAAGGCCGGCTGTTGATTGGTCCCTTCATTGAGGAAGACCTCGATCTCCCCGCTCCCGTTGCCCATCACCAGGTCCTTTTTCCCGTCCTCGTTCCAATCCACCACGCAGGGAGAAGCACGGCTTCCCACGTCCAAGTCTTTTCCCCCTGCTTTCACCATTACTCCGGAGGCAAAGTTCCCGTCTCCCTGGTTCAGGAAAAGATGGAGGTATCCACCCCCGTTCCCCACGAGGAGGTCCACCTTTCCGTCCTCATTCCAGTCCACGAGATAAGGGTAGGACGGCCCCCGCACCTTGATCTCCTTGCCTCCTGCTTTCACCTTGGTGCCGGCATCATAGCGGGGGGATTCCTTACCGCCAATGTTCAGGAAGAGCCAGACGTATCCGTCACGGTCACCCAGGAGAAGGTCATGCATGCCAGCCCATTCCACCAGGATTCTGTTTCCCATGGTTCTTCCCGGGATCGTTGGCTGCATCTTAGGGGGTGGAACCACCGGCGCAGCCGGGGACGGTGTAGGAGGGGACGGAGGCGGTACGGTCACCGAAGGAGCGGGGGGCGGGAGAGGCGCCAGCGGCGTGGTCGTTACCGCCATTGTTTCTCCCAAAGCCTGTTTGGCCAGGTTCCCGGCGGCAATGGAAATCCCCGGTTCCTGCTGGACGATATCGGCCCAGGACGCTTCCCTTTCTGCCGTCTGAACGATCATCTCTCCGATCTTAATGTCCTCTCCGGCCAGCATCTTGCCGGTGACCGGATGGCGCACCGGGGTCCCTTTGCGCAGGGCGAAAAACCTCATCCCCGGTTCAACTCCGTTGATCCTTCCCAGGTCGATCATGGCCCGTTTTCCGCTGACCATGACCACATAGCCTTCCAGGGGGAATTCCTTCTTGAAGGAATCGGCCAGAGAGTCCATCATCCGCTCGACCCCGTCCAGACCCACGCCCCGGATTCTTTCCGCCTTGATAATCGTGCCATCCTGCACGCTGATTAGGCGGGCATTGACATCGTAGGAGTTCCCGATCTGAATGACCGACCCCGTAACAATGACCTTGACCCCCAGCAGTTCCCCCATTTTGGCCGCGGTCTCCTGGTTGATCATCCCGCTGACCCCCAACTGCTGCTCCCTCAATATCTTTTGCAGCTGGGCGCGCTCCACCACCTCGAACCTCCCCGTGTTGGCCATGGAGGTGATCAACCATTCGGCGACGATCTCCCCGATCTGTTTCCCCTGGAGTTCCTGGAAGGCTTTTTGCTCGAAGTCGATCACCGCCACGCGGGTTTTCGAAGCAGCCCGGGATTCTGCGGGGAAAAGCCCGGGGAAGAACAGACCCAGCAGAAGGATAAGGGCCACGGTTCCAATTCTTCTCTTCGCTTGCATAGAATCCCTCCTGGATGAGGAAGCTAATTCAGTAGCTTCAGGTAGCTCTGAAGGACGACCATACAAATGTAGAAGGTGTCGATCACCGGGCGGAAGTTGCTCTGGGGAGCGTTTCCGTTCGAATGGTAGATATTCTTTACGGGAACGCTGCCCAGGCGAATTCCCCGCTGAACGGCGCGCAGCAGGACTTCGGTTTCGGTCTGGAAATGAGAGGTGGTCAATGGAATCGACCGGAGGGTATCCGCGGGATAGAGACGAAAGCCGCACTGGGTATCTTCCAGGTATTGGCCAAGGGCTTTGGAGATGAAGAAGGCCGCGGTCCGATTGGAATAGTAACGTTGGGTGGGAAAGCGGTCAGCCTGAGCCATGCGCGATCCAATCAGAATGGCCTGAGTGTCCTGTTCGTGGGCGGCTAAGAAATTGGGGATATCCGCCGGATCATGTTGTCCATCAGCACCCAGCGTCAAGATGGCCTTGCAACCGTTGCTCAAGGCCAGTCCAAATCCCTGTCGAAGAGCAAAACCCTTTCCTCGGTTGGAAGGGAGGGAGACGACTTCTGTGCCCCGGTTGCGGGCTACGTCCTCCGTTCGATCTGTGGACCCGTCGTTCACCACGATCACCCGGGGTATGAATTTCTTTGTTCTTTCAATAATTTCCCCTACCGAACTCTCGGCGTTGTAGGCAGGAATGATAGCCCAGATAGTCTTTTCCTCCACCATCTCTCCCTTGCATCTTGACAGCCCAAATTTCAGGCTCCTACTGGTCAAAGCAGCGGGGCCCGCTTGAAGACTCTAAGAATTTAATATTTTTACCAAATATGCCTTATAATTAGCAATAGCAAAATATGAACACCATCCGAAATCAAATATTCGCCAGGATCGCTCAATTTTCCTTTTTTCGCTGGCGACCCCTGATTTGGGGCGCTTTGATTCTAGCAGTTCTTTCCGGGTTCCTGATTACCCGTCTTCATTTTCAAAGCGATGTGCTCAACCTCCTTCCGGGGAATGCTCCCCGGACGCAGGATTTGGTAAAGTTTCTTAAAGAATTCGGGTCCGGAGATTCTCTGTATATCGTTCTGGACCGCAAAAGCGGAGGGGAGGTCGAATCGCTCATCCCCTTTGTCGAAGCCCTAGCGGACCGGCTCATGGCTACGGGGGAATTCACCGAGATTATCGGCCGGATGGAACCGGAGGTGAAGGAGAAAATGGCCCGCCTGTTCCTCCGCAAGGCCATCCTCTATTTACCCAAAGAAGACTTGAAGACGATAGAATGGAAACTTTCGGACCGCGGAATTGAGGAACAAATTCGGCTCCTGAAGACCAAGGTTTCTTCCCTGTTTGCTTCCGATCTGGCTACTTATGATCCGCTCGAGCTTTTCCCTCTATTTCAAAAAAACATTCCCCTTCCTCCTCATATGACGGACTTCGACTCTAAAGGGTACCTAATTTCTACCGACAAAAAGATAATCCTCCTGATCGCCAAACCCAGAGGGTCGGCTCCGGATGTGGATTACGACGAGATGCTGGTGAATAAAGTCCGTGGCGCGGAAATCGCCGCCCGCCAGGCCTTCAGCCAGACCCCAGGCAACTTCTCCTCCGGGCTAGAGAGTGATCTCCGAATGGGCCTCACCGGGGGTTTCATTCACGCCCTGGAAGACAGCCGCATGATCAAGAGCGACCTGGTTTGGAACTTTTCCCTTTCCCTGGTAGGGGTTCTTTCCCTTATCTTTCTGGCCTTCAGAATCGGGGCGTTATTCCTTTACGCCCTCTTTCCCCTCCTGGTCAGCCCTCTGCTTACCCTCGGCCTTCTTTCCCCCTTCCTGGGGCGGCTGAATGAATCCACCGGAGCCTTTTCAGCCATCATCCTGGGCCTATCCATTGACTTCATTATTCTCCTTTACAGCCGCTACCAGGAAGAGAAAAGCGCGGGCACGGAGGTTTCCGGCGCCCTGAACCGAAGTCTAATCACCGTGGGACCGGGGATTTTCACTGGGGCCATCACCACCACCGCTGCTTACTATGCCCTTCTCGTATCGGACTTTCGGGGTGTGAGAGACCTGGGCCTTCTCACCGGGACCGGCATTCTGGTCAGCCTAGCCTGCGCTTTTCTTCTCTTTCCCGCCCTGGTGGCCTGGA
>DASPRR010000513.1:0-20833 GCA_035624375.1 Thermodesulfobacteriota bacterium
GAATGGTACGGAAAGGCTGGAAAGAAAGGGCGAAAAAAGTCCGCCTCCTGCTTTTGGATGTAGACGGCGTCATGACCGATGGGCGTCTGGCGTTTGATGGGGAGGGGAAAGAACTTAAATTTTTCTATGCCCGGGATGGCATCGGGATTAAACTCCTTCAGGAAGCCGGGATTCGGGTGGGGATCCTTTCGGGAAGGAGGGCAAAAGTGGTGGCCCTCCGGGCCAAGGAGTTGGGAATTTCCCTGGTCCGGCAAAAGACAAGAGATAAGGCCCAGGCCTTGGAGGAAATATTGGAGGCCGAGAACCTGCGGCCAGAACAGGTCTGCTACGTGGGCGATGACTTGGTGGACCTTTCCGTCCTCCGGCGGGTGGGATTGCCGGTGGCGGTGGCCGATGCGGTGCCAGAAGTGAAATTCATGGCCCGTCTGGTTACCCGAAATCCGGGGGGCCGGGGGGCGGTGCGGGAGGTTTGCGAGAAGATTTTGAAAATACAGGGAAAATGGGAGAAAGGAATGCGAAAATTCCGCTCCTCCCCGGCGGGGTGAAACGGTTATATCCGCCCCCTGGATGATTCCAGCCGGGAGAGGTGCCGATGGCCCGCCGGCGAATCCATTCAGCCCAAAATGACCCTTTACACCCTCCCAAGGGCGATGTTAGAATGACCTTGGAGATGGGAGGGATGAGAAGAAGCATCACTCTTCGGTCACTGATAGGGGTGATCATTCTTGGGAGTTTGGGCCTCGTGGGGGTTTTGGTCTGGCAAGCCTTGACTCTCCGCTCCACGGAAAAAATCTCTCCTTCCAAGCCGGACGCTTCCGCCGACCTGAGGCTGGACAGGGTTCATTACACCGAGACCCGGGAGGGAGTGAAAGAATGGGAAATGGAGGCCACCTCCGCGGTTTACCGCAAGGAGGGGGATACGATGGTTTTGGAGAAAATTCGGGCCACCTTTTACGGGAAGAATCAGGAGATTTACCATCTGGTCGGAGAGAAGGGAAAGTTCAACACCCAGACCAAGGTGATTGAAGTCTACGATGGAGTCACGATCGATTCCGACGACGGCTACCATATGAGGACTCGAAGCTTGAAATACCAGGCCGATCAGAAAGAACTCCACACCTCCGACCCGGTGGAACTGGAGGGGCCATCGATGCTTGTGGAAGGGGTGGGGATGGTCGTGGATTTGAACCGCGAGCGCGTGAAAATCCTGAGGGATGTGACAACCACCCTTCCTTCCCTGGATTGGAAGAAGAGCGTAAGGTCGGCCAGGTGATATGAAAAGCAAGGGCATCGTATGGGCCATGGGGGTTTTCTTCTTGCTCCTGGCCCCGCTTCTTCCCGGGTGGGCTGCAGAGAAAAAGCCGGCCCTCCTTGGAAAAGCCACCCAGGAAGGGTCTGCTCAACCCCTCCGTATCACCTCCCAGCAGCTCGAGGCCGACAACAAAAGCCAGGTGATCACCTTTACCGGAAACATCATCGCCCGGCAGGGGGACATGGTCATTTATGCGGACGTCGCCCGGGTCTATTATGAGAAACGGGAAGAGGGGAATGAAGTCCGGGAGATCGTAGCCGAGGGGAACGTGAAGATTCATCAGGGGGATCGGGTGGCCACGGGCGAGCGGGCGCAGTTCCTGAACGGAGAGCAGAAGATCATTCTAACCGGACAACCCCGGGTCTGGCAGGGAAAGGATATGGTCAGCGGGGAAAAGATCACGGTTTTGCTGGAAGAAGATAAAAGCCTTGTGGAAAGCGGCCCGGACCGGCGAGTGGAGGTAATTTTGTATCCCAAGGGGGAGGCAGGCAAGGCAAAAGGAAAACCATGAGTTCGGTCCAGACCCTTCTTGCCCGGGGATTGAAGAAGCAGTATAACAGCAAATGGGCGGTGGACTCCATCGACCTGGAATTCCGGTCGGGGGAGGTGATCGGCCTTTTGGGGCCGAACGGAGCCGGTAAGACTACAACCTTTTACATCATCGTGGGGCTCATTCGGCCGGATGGGGGGGAGATTTTCCTTTCCGGAGAAGAGATCACCCATGATCCCATGTACCTGAGGGCCCGGAAGGGGGTCACCTATCTCCCCCAGGAGCCGTCGGTTTTCCGTAAACTGACCGTAGAGGAAAATCTGATGGCCATTTTGGAGTCGTTGGATTTAACCCAAGAAGAAAGGCAGAAGCGCCTGAAGACATTACTGGAAGACCTGAGGATCTCCGGTCTGGCCAAACGAAAAGCGTACTCCCTTTCCGGGGGGGAGCGGAGAAGGGTAGAGATCAGCCGCAGCCTGGTGACTTCCCCCCGTTTTATTCTTTTTGATGAACCTTTCGCCGGGATCGACCCCCTGGCGGTGGTAGACATCCAGAATATTATCGTCCAGCTCAAGTCCAGAGGAATCGGTGTAGTCATATCGGACCACAATGTCCGGGAGACCCTGGGAGTATGTGACCAGGCCTATATTCTGAATGAGGGACGGATTCTAGAAAAGGGGACCCCCGAGGAGATTGCCGGGAGCCGGAAAGCCCGGGAGATTTACCTGGGAGAGAACTTTCAATTCTAAAAGATTGAAGGATTCCGTCCAAAAGGTCGATAAAAAAAGAGAAAAGGGTAAAAACTCAAAGGCTTCCTGCCACCCCAAGGACATGATTTTCTTATGGCATTAGAAATTCGACAGAGCCTCAAACTGGCTCAGCAGCCCATTATGACCCCTCAACTTCAGCAGGCGATCAAGCTGCTGCAGCTTTCCCGGATGGAGCTGATGGACCTGATCCGACAGGAGCAGGAAGAAAATCCGGTGATTGAAGAATCCGTAGAGCCAGCGGCGGAGGCAGAACCAGCAGAGGGCGGTTACGAGACTCAAGGTCCTTCTTCTTCAGACAGCAAGGAGATTCGGCAACAGGAAATCGGTCCGCCGGAAGCCGATTGGAGGGAGGAGCCCTACTGGAGGACCAAACCCACCGAGGATGAAGAGGACCGTCCCACTTTCGAGAACTTCCTGACCAAGAAGACCAGCCTCTCCGACCACCTTCTCTGGCAGCTTCGGCTGAATCACTTCAGCGAAGATGAGCGGCTGATCGGGACCCTGATCATCGGCAACCTGAACGAGGACGGCCTCCTGCAGGTTTCCCTGGAAGAAATCGGCGCTCAGAGCGGTTTTGACCTGGAGACCGTCCAAAAAGTGATGCAAAAGGTCCAGACCTTTGACCCGCCCGGAGTGGCCGCCCGGGACTTGCGGGAATGCCTGCTCCTGCAGGCCCAGCAGCTCTTTCCCCAAGAGCTGCTCATGCAGCGGATCATTAGCTCCCATTTGAACATCCTGGCCAAGAAAAGCTATCAATCGCTGACCCGCGAGCTTGGGGTTCCCCTGGAAGAAATCATCCGGTCCACCCGGCTCATCAGCGAACTCGACCCCCGCCCGGGGCGACGGTTCAGCGACGACAACATTCCCTACATCACCCCCGATGTGTATGTTTTTAAGATGGGGGACGAATATGTAGTCATGCTGAATGAGGATGGCCTTCCCAGGCTGCGGATCAACTCCTATTACCGGAATATCCTTCGCGAGCAGGCCAAGTTTTCCGGAGAGGCGAAGGACTACATCAACGATAAGATTCGCTCCGCCCTCTGGCTGATCAAATCCATTCACCAGCGGCAGCGCACCATTTCCCGGGTGACCAAGTCCATCGTGAAATTCCAGCGAGAATTTCTGGAAAAAGGAGTGGCCTACTTAAAACCCATGGTCCTCAAGGACGTGGCTCTGGACGTGGAGATGCACGAGTCCACCATCAGCCGGGTCACTTCCAACAAGTATGTCCATACGCCGCAGGGCATCTTCGAGCTCAAGTATTTCTTCAACAGCAGCATCAATACCTCCCGGGGGGAGAACGTGGCCTCCGAGAGCGTCAAGGAAAAGATCCGTCTGATCCTCGCCCAGGAGGACCCCCAAAAGCCCTTCAGTGATCAGGAGTTGGTGGAGGTCCTGAAAAAGCAGGACATCCTCATCGCCCGCCGAACGGTGACCAAATACCGGGAGATGCTGGGGGTTCTTCCTTCCACTCAAAGGAAACAAATCATATAATTCTCGGATGGAGGCGCCGGGCATGCAAGTTTCGGTCACGTTCCGTAACATGGAATCGAAAGAGATCGCGCGCGAATACGTACAGGAGAAGATTGCCAAACTGAAAAAATACTTGGACACCCCCCTGGAGGCCAACGTCATCCTAACCACGGCGAAACACCGCCAGATCGCAGAGGTCAACCTGTTGGCCAACCGCTTAACCATCAACGCCCGGGAAGAAACCGAAGACATGTTCGCGGCCATCGACGGGGTGATGGACAAACTGGAGCGGCAGCTCTCGAAGTACAAGGAGAAGATTAAGCGTCGCAAGGTGAACTCCAACCTGCCGGAATCCAGCTGGCAGATGAACGTCTTTTCTTCAGAGAGTTTTGAGGAAGGGGCTTCTCCGAAGCTGATCAAGAGCAAGCGGCTGCTGATCCAGCCCATGTCCGTGGAGGAAGCGGCTCTCCAGCTGGAGCTCTTGAACAATGAATTTTACATCTTTACCAATGTGGAATCCAAAAGTCTGAATATCATCTACCGGATGAAAGACGGCCATTACGGCCTGATCGAACCCCAGGGCGGATGAGTTTGCCTCCGGCCTCCAAGCCGAATCGGGGGAACGAAAGGACGGTGCCAAGCCGAGGGTCAAGGGAAATCCACGGGGCACTTCTCCCCAAGAAGGGGGGGAGGGAGGATTCCTCCAAACTCTCGGAGCTCATGAAAATTTCGGACATCTTGGGTCGGGATAGGATCGTTCCCCAGCTTTCCTCCCAGACCAAGGAGGGAATCCTGCGGGAGTTGGTCCACGCGCTGGCCAAAGGGGCCCAACAGGTCAACGAGGGGCGCATGATCGAGGTCCTGCTGGAACGAGAAAGCCTGGGGAGCACGGGGATTGGGGAAGGGGTGGCCATTCCCCACGGAAAGAGCAAAGAGGTCAAGGAAATCATGGCCACTTTCGGGAGAAGCCTGTCGGGCATGGACTTCCAGTCCCTGGACGGGAAACTGACCCATCTGTTTTTTCTTCTCATAGCGCCGGAGAATTCGGCCGGAACCCATCTGAAAGCCCTGGCCCAGGTCTCCCGTTTGATGAAGGACCCATCCTTCCGTAAGCGCCTCATGGAAGCCCGCACCTCGGATGATATTTACGCCATTTTTTCCGAGGGAGATGAAAAGGGGTAAAGGAAGTCTCTGAGGCAGGCCGACCTTGAACGGTTTCGGGTTTCTTGCGATCCTCCCCGGCGCATTACCGAAGAAACGAAAGGGGAAGCTTCCTGGCCATGGGAAGCCCATCCGACTTGAAGCATTTGCGGATCGTGATCATCACCGGATTATCCGGTTCGGGCAAGAGCACGGCCAGCCGGGCCTTGGAGGACATGGATTTTTTCTGTGTTGACAACCTGCCCATCGCCCTGCTTCCCAAGTTTCTCGACCTTTCCTCGGCTTCCATGGGAGAGTATTCCAAAATCGCCCTGGTGATGGACCTGCGGGAGAAGGAATTTCTTCGGACCTATCAAGAAATTTTTTCCCGCTTGGGGGCGGAGGGGTATCAGCTCGAGATCCTTTTTTTGGAAGCCACCGATGAAGTCCTCGTCCGCCGATACAGCCAGACGCGACGCACCCATCCCCTGGCGGATGGACTTGGGCTCGTGGAAGGAATCCAGAAGGAGCGCGAGATGCTCGCTCCCCTGCGGTCCATGGCAACCCTGGTCATGGATACCTCCACCTTCAATGTTCATCAGCTTCAGCTGGCCATTCGCGAGCTCTTTGGGCAGAGACCCCCGGGACGAAGGATGGCCCTGACCTTCCTATCTTTCGGGTACAGCCAGGGGATTCCGCAGGAAGCCGATCTGGTGATGGACGTTCGCTTCTTGCCCAATCCCTTTTTCGTGGAAGGGTTGAAGGATTTGCCGGGGTCCGATTCGCGAATTTATGATTTCCTCATGAGCTTTGAGGGTTCGCGGGAATGGTTCGAGCGATTCGAGCATTTTCTGGCTTATCTTCTCCCCCTGTATGAACGGGAAGGAAAAGCCTACCTGACGGTGGCCATCGGTTGCACGGGGGGAAAGCATCGATCGGTGGCCGTGGCCGAAAGGATGAAAGCCATCTTTCAGGGCGAGTTTCCGGTTCGGGTCAGGCACCGCGACCTGAAGAATTCTCCCTGACGGATGATTTCAAAAGAAGGGATAGAAGTGGGGGGGCCATGGTTGGCGTGGTTTTGATTACCCACCCGAATTTGGGAGGAGAATTCATCCGTTCCGCAGAGACGATTTGCGGGAAACTCCCATTTCTGGCGAGCGTTTCCATCGATACGCGAAAAGGGGTTGAAGAACTGAGGGAGGAAATCACCCGGGCCATCAAGACCGTGGATTCCGGCAAAGGGGTTTTAATTCTGACCGACATGTTCGGGGGCACTCCTTCGAACATGAGCCTGGCGTTTTTGAGCGAGGGGCGCGTCGAGGTGGTCACCGGCCTCAACCTTCCCATGCTCATCAAAATATCCAACTGCCGCGAAGGACGGACCCTTCAGGAGTTGGCCAAGATGGTAAAAGAGGCAGGCCAACGCAATATTAATCTGGCCAGCGAGATTTTGAAGAAGAAGTCCTGACCTCAGGCAGAATCCCTACGAACCCAAAACACGATCCCGTGGAAGGGCACCAGCCGATCGAAATCCAGGAAATGACCGAGAGGGACCTGGATGAGGTTTTGGAGATTGAGCGGGAGTCATTTCCAACCCCCTGGTCGAAGGGGCTTTTCGCCAAGGAGCTAGCGATCCCTTTTGCCCGGGCTTTCGTGGCCCGGGAAAAGGATTCTGGAAAGATTGTGGGGTATCTCTGCTTCTGGTTGGTGGATCAGGAGACCCATATTTTGAACCTGGCGGTCCATCCCCGGATCCGCCGGCAAGGGATCGGAACCCGCTTGCTGGCCTTTGGAATAAGCTATTGCCAAAGACAAGGAGTACAGCAGATTACCCTAGAAGTCCGGCGATCGAACCTGAAAGCGATTTCCCTGTACAAAAATTTCCGGTTTCAACCCCAAGGGGTCCGTCGCAGATACTACACCGACAGCGGAGAGGATGCGATCATCATGGGATTGGACCTGGAGAAGGAGAAATCCCTGGCCCCCTATGAACCCCCGTCCCAGAGAAGTGAAGGCTAAAATTCTCCTCCATCAAAGGATCGGTTCGGATTATTTCCGGCTTCAGCTGGCCTGCCCGGAAATCGCCCGCCTGGCCCGCCCGGGACAGTTTATCATGTTGCGCATCACGGATTTAAAAGACCCCTTCTTGCGCCGTCCTTTCAGCTTCTCCCGGATTTTCCCGCCCCTAGAGGTGAAGAAGAACCCCCTGGACGAGGGAGGGGTGGAAATCTGCTACCAGACGGTGGGTCGAGGCACCCGTCTCATGACCCAGCTCCAGGAGGGGCAGAGGATCGATCTGCTCGGCCCCTTGGGGAATGGGTTCTGGCCCGAGGACAGATGCACCCGGGTGATCCTGGTGGGAGGAGGGATCGGAGTGCCTCCTCTTCTCTCCTGGGCCCAGGGATTAAGAAAGAAGGGGTCCGGAAAGAAAAGATCGGGCAAAGCCTCGGAAGGCTCCCCGGAGATGATCTTTTTGATGGGTGCGAAGAGTAAAGAAAAAATCATGGGGGTAGGGGAGTGCCGGAAGTGGGGAATCGAGGTCCAGGTGGCCACGGAGGACGGGAGCCTGGGGGCGAAAGGGATGGTCACCGACCTTCTGGAGCGAGAACTGATGACCGGACAGCATGGTTCCACCGCCCTTTACGCTTGCGGTCCCAATCCCATGCTGGTTCAGATCGCCCAGGTGGCCGAGCAGTTCGACCGGCCGTGCCAGGTTCTGCTGGAGTCTCGGATGGCCTGCGGAGTGGGAGCCTGTCTGGGCTGTACAGTAAAATATCGGGAAGAGAGAGAGCCAATCCAGTTCTCAGCCCACTCCAGCCAGGACTCCCCTGCCGGGGAAGAAGGGGAAGAAAAAGAAAACCGGGAGGGGGCGATGCCGATGATTTCCGAGACTCCCCCCTTTCGGTATGCGCGGGTCTGCAAGGAAGGCCCGGTTTTTGATGCCCGTAAAATTTTTTGGGATTGAGGAAATCCATGGGTTCCAAAAAAGAAGGGCCCAAAATATCGGTCGAACTCGGCCCTCTCAAGCTGAAAAACCCGGTCATGGCAGCATCCGGAACGTTCGGATATGGGGAAGAGTACTCGGGAATCATTTCCCTGAGAAACCTGGGAGCCTTGATTACCAAAGGCTTGTCGCTGAAACCACGGAGAGGAAACCCCCCTCCGCGTCTTGCCGAAACCCCTGCAGGAATGCTGAACGCCATCGGTTTGGAGAATGTCGGGATCAAAGCTTTTATCGGGGAGAAAATGCCTTTTCTGCGCAAAGCCGGCTGCCCGGTCCTGGTCAACATCTTTGGCGCCACCGACGAGGAATATGCCGAAATAGCCCGAAGGTTGTCGGAGGTGGAAGGAGTCGCAGGTCTGGAGGTGAACATTTCCTGCCCCAACCTGAAGGCCGGGGGATGCCTATTCGCCGCTGAACCCAAGGCGGTCTTTCAGGTCGTCTCCAGGGTTCGTCAAGCCTCCCCCTGTTTTCTGATGGTCAAGCTCTCTCCCAATGTGGGTGATATCGTGCCGGTGGCCCTGGCTGCTGAAGAAGCGGGGGCCGATGCCCTCTCCTTGATCAATACCCTGACCGGCATGGCCATCGATATCAGGACCCGGACTCCAATCCTGGGAAACATCACCGGGGGGCTGTCCGGCCCGGCCATCAAACCTATTGGCCTGCGCATGGTCTGGCAGGCGGCTCAGGCGGTTCGCATTCCGGTGGTGGGGGTGGGAGGGATTGGTTGCGCCGAGGACGCGCTGGAGTATATGATTGCCGGAGCCAGCGCCGTCCAGGTCGGGTCGGCTCACTTCATCGATCCCCGAGCTGGTTTGAAAATTGTCGATGGGATTCACGACTATCTCAAGACCCAAGGAATCCCAGACCTTTCTTCTTTGGTGGGAAGCCTGAAGGCTGGGCAAGATAACCGCAAAACTGATCGTTGATCCTGGACCCTGGGTCCCGGATATCGGATAGCAGATCCTTGATCCTAAGCCGGGGATTTTTTTATCCAGCACCGTGTATCCGGAATCTAGAATTTGTATCCGAAATCAGGAAGGGGGCTATTCATGGAGCTTAGGTCGGTTACCCTGGAAATTCCCGAAGGCACAAATATCATTTTCGGCCAGACGCATTTCATCAAAACAGTGGAGGACCTTTATGAAATCATGGCCGGCTCCGTGCCCCAAGCTCGGTTCGGTATCGCCTTCTGCGAAGCCTCCGGCGCATGCCTGATCCGGGTGGAAGGAAATGACCAGGAGTTAAGGAAGGTGGCAACGCGAAACGCCCAAGCAGTGGCCGCGGGGCATACCTTCGTCCTGCTCCTGCGCGACGCGTATCCGATCAATGTATTGAATGCCATCAAGGGCTGTGCCGAGGTCTGTTCCATCTATTGCGCAACGGCCAATCCGGTGGAGGTTATCCTGGCCGAATCTTCCCAAGGTCGAGGGGTTTTGGGGGTGATCGATGGCTTCTCTCCCAAAGGAGTGGAAGGACCTGCCGACCTTCAGTGGAGAAAAGACCTCCTGCGGAAGATCGGGTATAAAATCTCCTAAATGCCGGTCGCTAGTTGCTCATCACTGGTTACTCGTTACCCGTTATTGTCTAAGAAGACTTCCTCTAACATGGAACCAGAAACGAGCAACCGGCAACCAATCCTGCCTCTTGATTTCCTTCTCGCGCGGATGTTATGTTGGTCAAGATGCCGAATCATAGCCCCTTCTCTTTTCCCTTCTCGGGGGAAGGTTAGAAATGAGTATGGATGGAGCCAGGAAAGGTCGTTGTATTCTTTGAACAAAAAAAGGTTCTCCTCGCCGTCTGCTTAGAGGTGAAGGGGACCAAAGCCCACCTCTTGAGCGAAGAAAACCGAGAGGTGACCCTGGGCTTCAACCGTATCGTCCACACCTCAGCTTCCAAACTGAACCTTGTCTCTCCCCGTGAAACGTTGCTGGAACAATTGAAAGCCGCCGAAGCCCGACAGAGAAAACTCATGGAGTCTCTGGCCGTCCGGGACCTCTGGGATTTGGTTTGGGAGGAAAGAAGGGAGTTCAGCCTGCCTGAACTGGCAGAGCTGGTCTTTCACCCGCCGGTTCCGTTTGACGAGGAAATGGCCCTCTTCCGGGCGCTCTTCGATGACCGCCTCTACTTCAAGCAGAAGGGGGGAAGCTACGAGGCCCGAGAACCGGAGAAAGTCGAGGAAATTGCCCGTCAGATCGAGCGAGAGGCAGAGCAGGAAAGGGAACTCCGGGAGAGCAGCGAGTGGCTGGCCAGAGTATGGGCGGGAGAGGCAGCCCTCCCCTTTGCCGGCAAAGAAAAGGTCATTGGCCTCCTGAAGGATTATGTCCTTTTTGGTTCCGAGTCCCCGGACCTAACCAGGGCCAAAGCACTTCTGGAAGCAGCTCAGATCACCTCCTCCGAAGCTCCTTTCCTGCTGCTGGTCCGTTTGGGAGTCTGGGCGGAGGACGAGAATCTCTTCCTCCATCGCCATCAAATTTCCCAGGTCTTCCCCGAGAGGGTGATCGTGGAGGCCGAACGGATTTTAACCTTCTCCTCGAAAGAAATTCCTCCGCAACCCCAGGACTGCGACTTGACTTTCCTCCATCCCTTCACCATCGACAGCGAGTTCACCCGGGACATTGACGATGCTTTGAGCCTGGAGCGAGTGGGGGACGAGTACCAAGTGGGGGTCCATATCACCGATGTAGCCACCTTCCTGAATGGAAGCGGGGAGATTTTTCAGGAAGCCATGGCCCGGGCCATTTCCATCTACCTTCCAGACCAGCGGATCCCCATGATTCCCCCGGCTCTCTCTGAAGGGGCCTGCAGCCTGATCGTGGGCGAAAAACGGCGCGCTCTGAGCTTCTTGGTTCGGGTCGACCGAGGGGGGAAGGTCCTGGATTCCAAAATCGTTCCCAGTATTATTCAAGTGGAGCGGAGACTTTCCTATGAACAGGTCGATCAACTCCTGGAGGAGATGGAGGAAGAGTTGAGCCTTCTAAAGCAGGTCTCCGAACACCTCGGACGTCGGCGGATGGAGTTGGGCGCCTTTTTCCTCCCCCGTCCGGAGCGGGTAATCCGGGTCACGCGCGACCGGGAAATTATCATGTATAAACGGGACCGGGAAAGCCCCTCACAGAAGATGGTCGCGGAGTTCATGATCCTGGCCAATATGCTGGCCGCGCTTTTTCTCCGAGAAAGGGGCATTCCGGCCGTTTACCGGGGGCAGATGGAGCCGCGGGAGAGAATCCCTCCCATGGAGCATTTCGATGTCCTTCAGGCCTACCGCCTGCGACGGGTGATGAACCGGGTGGAGATCGGCACCAGGCCCTTACGCCATGCAGGCATCGGGGCCGAAGCCTATCTCACCCTGACTTCCCCGATTCGGCGGTTCTATGATCTCCTCGTGGAACACCAGATCCTGGGAAGCCTGCGAGGGACTCCGATCCTGAGCCAGGAAGAGGTGGAAGAAATCATCACCCGGGTGGGGCCCATTCTTTCCAAAGTGGGCTTGGTGGAAGAGCTCACCGAACAATACTGGATCAAGCGCTACCTGGAGAAAAAGATCGGATCGACGACCACTGCCGTGGTACTGGACCGTTGGCCCAATCGGTACCTCATTTACCTGGAAGAGTATCTCCTGGAAGTGGATATGCCCGCCATTCCGGGGAGAGAATTCATCCCCGGGGATCAGGTATTGGTCCGCATCGAAAAATCCAATGCCCGCCAGGGAATCCTAAAGATCGTGCCGGTCTGACCTAGTGTCGCGTCTCAGAAATAAGCTGCATAATTCTGCCGCCGAGCAGGGAGGGGGGCGAAGAACCGCTGCGCTTACCAAAATAAGAAGCTCGTTCCTCTTTGAAAAAGTTGATTCTTACTAAAGGTTTCGGAAGTTGTCCATTTTTGCGCTCTTGGCCTAATTTCCCGGAGGCCGGCAGCGTCGCTTTGCGGATACCAGGCCACCGCTCGGAGACAGGCCATTTCCCGGCCGATTTTGGCGGCGCGCATCGTTTCTCCGCCCCCCTCCTGGTAAATTTATTCACTGAACTTAGGGGACGCGACACTAGTTCCCAGTTGGTCGGTCCTGGTTTGTGGTTTAAGGGAATTTTTCTTTGACAAGCAACGAGCAACCAACAAGAGTCTTTCTTATCCCGCCGCCGCTTGAATCAGGTCCTGCTTCTGTTTGAAAAGTCTTTCACCCAGACTGACGTGATAGATATGAGGGTTTTGGAGTCGCTTGTGCTCGGGGCGAAGATAATGAAGGTTCTGCAGGGTCCTGGTCTGAATGTCCGCCAGGGGAGGAAGAGAGTAAACCCGCTTCCCTCCCTGGAAAATGGGCACCAGAATCTCTTCCCGCTTATAGCGGGAGGGGTAGGTTTTGTGAACGTGGGCCAGCATGGGATGGAAGGCCTGGATGGGCCGGTTTTCCGGAAGGATTTCGTCCTCGAAGAAGAGGACATCGCCGCGCATGAAGTTCTTTTCATCGAAGAAGCGGACCACCTTTTTGATTCCCGGGTTGGTGGTCTTCTCGGGGTCATCGGAGACCTTTAACTTGGGCTTCATCTCGCCATCCTCGAGGATGGCCGAAAGCTTGTACACCCCTCCCAGGGCCGGACAGGAGTAAGAGGTCACCATCCTCGTCCCGACGCCCCAAAGATCGATTTCCGCCCCCTGCTTCTTGATGGACTCGATCAGCCACTCATCCAGGTCGCTGGAGCCGAGAATTCTGGTTCGATCGAAACCGGCTTCGTCGAGGAGCTTGCGCGCTTCCCGGCTGAGAAAAGTCAGGTCTCCGCTGTCCAGACGGATCCCCAATAGGTCCCCGTCCTTCCTGGCGCGAAGCTCGTTGCCGACTTTGATCGCGTTGGGGACGCCGCTGAGAAGAGTATCGTAGGTATCTACCAGGAGGACCACATTCTTGGGATAGACCTTGGCGTAGGACTGGAAGGATTCCAGCTCCGAGGGGAAGGACTCGATCCAGCTATGGGCAACCGTCCCCCGGACGGGAATTCCAAAAACCTTTCCGGCCATGAGATTGGAGGTGGCCCGGGCCCCTCCGATGAAAGCCGCCCGGGAAGCGCTCAGGCCGCCGTCCGGCCCCTGGGCCCGGCGGACTCCGAATTCGATCACCGGGTCCTCACTGGCAACGATACAGACCCGGGCAGCCTTGGTGGCGATGAGCGTCTGATAGTTGAGAATATTCAGCAGGGCGGTCTCGATGAATTGCGCTTCCGGCAGGGGAGCGGTTACCCGGATGATGGGCTCCTGGGGGAAGACCAAGGTGCCTTCGGGAACCGCATAGAGGTCTCCGGTGAAACGCAGATTCTGAAAAAACGTCAGCACTTCGGGGGGGAAAAGATTCAAGCTTCGCAAGTAATCGAGGTCTTCAGGCTCAAAGTGGAGGTTTTCAATGTATTCGGTCAGCTGCTCCAGGCCGGCTGCGACGCAGAAACCGCCGTCTTCCGGGATCTTACGGAAAAAGTAATCGAAGTTCGCTTTCTGCTGGCTTTTCCCCAAAAGGTAGTAAGCCCCGACCATGGTCAATTGATATAGATCGGTCAGCAGCGTCATGTTCAGTTTCATCTGTCCATCCTCAGTTGTTGGTTACTCGATTCTGCTTGCTGGTTGCTCGTTACAGGTTATTGGCCAGTTAGCTCGTTCCTTTGCTTTATATTTTTTAACCAGGAACAAGTAACCAGGAAGGATCAACCGGTCGTCCAGGATCAGATGTAGTTCTCCATCAGGGCATGGATTTCCTTTTCGATTTCCTGTTCCGGTACATCCTTTCCCTGTTCCTCCCGAATCGATCGTTGGACCTTCTGGATGATCTGGTCCACCCGCAGGAGCAGGTTCTGATCATCCAGATCATCCAGGTTACGGAGGTAACCAAGCCTTCGGCCCACGCGAAACTGAAAACGCTTTTTCTTAGGCCAGGCCAGGTAGCGATCGATGAGGGCCAGCATCTTTTCCTTATCCTCGGGCAGCCTTCCCTGGATTTCTTCAAGAAGGTTTAGAATGTGGTCGCTCACCACCGTGCTGTGGATGCCATCCAAGGTTTCCAGGAAAAGACGAATCTCGATTACGATCTGGTCGTCCGAAGGCCGGACGAATTCTCCTTTTTCCACTTTCTGGTACAGGGGCATGTTTTTGCGGACGTACAGGGTCCGCAGGCGGATGAAGTCGGGATCGATCTGGTTCAAAACCCGGGCGGACTCGACGGCGTGTTCTCGCCACCATCGTTCTCCCCCCAGGCCGGGCATGATGTATTCCGAAAGAGAGATGCCCGAGGCTACGACGTTTCGGCCAGCGGTGATCTGTTCTTCGGCCGTTACTCCCTTTTTGATGTATTGCAGGAGAGGCTCGTACCCGGTCTCCATCCCGATATGGATGCGGGTAAGCCCTGCCTCCCGGAGTTCTTTCAGCTCCTTCACAGATTTTTTGGCCAGGGTCCGCGCCCGGCCGTAACTGGTAATCCGTTGGATGGAGGGAAATTTTTCTCTGAGATAGCGCAAAATCGCCACGAGGTCGCCGGTCTTCCTCATGAGTGAGTTGCCATCCTGCAAAAAAACCTGGCTCCCCCCAAAATAGAGCCATCCGGCTACGGTCTGCCAAGCCGGGTTCTGGGCTTTGGGCTGAGAAAGAAAATGGTGAAGGAGCGTTTGATCAATTTTTCCTGCCTGCCCCATCCTCCAGGAGAGCTGCCAGATTTGGTCGGCGATCTCCTTGGCCTGGTCTATGTCCTTTTGAACTTCTTCCAAGGATCGGATGGAAAAGGTTTCCCCTTTGTAGGTGTGGCAAAATTCACACTGGTTCCAGGGGCAGTTGCGGGTGACCCGGATCAGGAGACTTTGGGCTTCGCTCGGCGGGCGGATGGGCCCCATTTCAATTAGGGAATCCATGGCCTCTTCCTCTTTAAGTAAAATCTAACATGATTTTCGGGTTGGATCAATGGCCGCTGCCAGGGTGAAATGGCCAATTTCCAGAGGAATGATCTGCTCCATTCGGTCTTTGATTGGTTTCACATTTATCTTGATTTTCCCCCCGAAACTCTATATAAACATCTGGGTCGGAAAGGAAATTGAAATCCTTAAGAAGCCGAAAAGGGGAATCCGATGGCTGATGCTCTCGATTACCCGCGAATTCGCAGCGTCGATGCCTTTCCGGCGGAGGTTTCCGGACAGAAGGTCGTCTGCCTTCGGGATCCTCTAGGCCTCTCGGGGAAGGTCCTTTTTTTCCCCTACCCAACCTTTTTCATCATCAGCCTCTTCGACGGAAGTCATTCGCTGGTGGATATCCAAGCCGAGTTCATGCGTCATTTCGGGGAACTCCTCTACCGGGAGAAGATTCAGGAACTCATTGCCCAGCTTGACGAGCATTTCCTTCTGGACAGCGAGCGCTTCCGGGATGCGGAGCAGAAAATCATCGATGGCTTTCAAAGCTCTCCCCTGCGGTCCCTAACCCTGACCGAGGACTCTTATGGGGGAGGGGCAGAAAAACTCAAGGAGACCATCGAATCCTACTTCCTGGACCCGGAAGGGCCCGGGCCTCCGGCGAAGAAAAGGGATTCGCGCTTCTTGGTCGGAGCCATCGCCCCCCATATCGACTACCGGAGGGGGGGACCTTGTTACGCCTGGGCGCACCGGGCAATTCTGGAATCCTCCCCCGCGGACTTGTTCGTCATCCTGGGAACCGCCCATTCAGCCATGAAACAACCTTTTGCCCTCACCCGGAAGCATTTTCAAACTCCCTGGGGCACGGTGGAAACCGATCAGGAATTCATGGACACTTTGGATCGGGAGGTCTCTGGGGATTTTTATCAGGATGAGTTTGCCCACAAGGGGGAACACTCCATTGAACTCCAACTGGTCTTTTTAAAAGCCCTTTGGCCGAAGACCGACCCCTTTCGGATCGTTCCCATCCTCTGCGGTTCTTTTCACGAGGCTATTCTCCAGGATGAAAGCCCCATGGAACTGCCGGGGGTGGCTTCCCTTATCCAAGCCCTGAAGAAGGCCATGGCCGGGGCGAAGAGGAGGGTCTGCGCTCTAGCCAGTGCAGACCTGGCCCATGTGGGCCCTCGTTTTGGAGACCCCATTGTCCCCGACCGAATTTCCCTGCAGAACTTGGCCGAGGAAGACCGGCGCCTGCTGGGTTATGCCGAAGGGGTCGATGGCGAAGGGTTCTTCAGAATTTTGGCCCGGGAGAAGGACCGGAGAAAAGTGTGCGGCCTTTCGCCGATCTATGTTCTCCTCCATCTCTTGGAAGGGGCCCGGGGAAAATTCCTGAAATACAGCCAATCTCTGGACTCCACAACCCAGTCGGTAGTCACATTTGGCAGTGTAGCCTATTATTCTTGAAGGGCCCCCGCAACCGCAGAAATTGAACACTAGGCCGCGGGAAAAGACGTAAAAAACAGGGTATCCTCCGGTTCATCCCCTGGGGTGGGAGGAGAACCAGATGGGGAATCCCCTTACAGGAGGAGAAAGAATGAAAAGGAAGGTCGTCTTGAAATCTCCGGTTTATTGGGTCCTGGGAGGCTTGGCCGCAGGTATTTTCCTGACTGGTTTTTTCTGGCTCCGGGAACCCACCCGAGCCTTTGGCGGAAACTTTGCGCCCATGGCCCAACAGCAGTTCGCCCGTTTTCAGATTTCCGGGCGGGATGCCAATTCCGCCTGGGTGATCGACACGGCTGCGGGGGATGTTTTTCTGATTTTTTCCAACGGGAAATGGAAAGAGGTGGGAAGTATCTTTGATGAAAAAAGCCGGCTCAAGAACTGATCCGCAGATTACGAAGATTGCGCAGATCACCAAAAGGGCTAAGGCCTGAAAACTCCGCGATCTCTGTGCATCCTGTGGCTCATTGCTTTTTGGTTTTGGTTCCGTCGCGTCATGCTCTCTGGGGTTTGGTTCTTCAAATCTCATCGATAGAAAGGAGAACTGAATGGCCAAGGAATGGAGACTGCTCGACCTCTACGTGGACTTGAATGAGAACTCGGCCTTCTTGAACCCCGCCATCCAGAGGGCCCGGATGGAAGGCCTGGTGCCGGATACGGTGATTTTCTGCAGCATCAAGAAAATCGGAATTTCTCTGGGTTTTTATCCTGATCCGGAAAAGGACATAAACCTGGAATACTGCCGGACCCATGACATCGGGGTGAGCCGGCGTTTGCAGCCGTATTATGTGAACATCGGCTATCCGGGATTCATCGTGGTTTATATCATCGCGGGCAAAAATTTTATGCCTCCCACGGTGGCCGAGATTTTCAAGACCGTCATTTCCCAGATGGCCGAAGAATTCAACGGCCGGTGGGGCACTGCAGCCCAGTACCGGCCGTTCAACGACATGGAAGTGGGCGGAAGGAAGATATCCTGGATGGGAGGAAGCTTTTTTGGGGATGTCTGGAGCGGGGCCAGCGTTCTGCTGGTCAAACCGTCTCCCATCGATAAGATCAACCCGGCCCTGAACATTCCCCCGGAAAAGTTCGCCGATAAAGACGCCAAGACTGCGGGAGAAAGGGCCGTATCCCTGGAAGAACTGGCTGGCCGGCCGATCCCCCTGGAAGAAGTCAGGGAAGCGTATCGCCAGTCTTTGGAAACGACCTTCGGGGTCAAGCTGGTCCTGGGTTGCCTCAGCGAAATGGAGATGAAATACGAGCAGGAAAATCGGGAGAAGTATTCTTCAGAAATCCTTCTCGCCCGGACGGAAGGGAAGAAATTCGGTCCCGTGGCACCGGGGGTCAAACGGGGGGAGGCGATCTGGAAGGTTCCCCGGGGGGGGCTGGTCCGGGCGGTCGCCCGGGTCAAAGAGGGGACCATTGAGAATCTGCTCTTTTCCGGGAATATTTACTGTTCCCCTGTGACCGCTCTGGAAGAGGTTGAAGGATTGCTGAAAGGAGTTCCACTGGAGGAGGATCAAATTCGGGAAAGAGTAAAGGTCATCTATGGGAAGCCAAATTATCAGCTTACCGGAACCACACCGGAGGATTTGGCGCGCCTGGTGCTGGAGGCGGGGCGAAAGGCGATCTAAAGGAAAATGAGGAAGGGAGGAAACGAAATGAGCGAGGAGAGCAAGGGCACTATCAGCGAGGAGGAGTTTGTGTACCGAGCGATCAAAAGGCTGCGGAAGCCGCCGTACCGGGGAATCCACAGCGTATTTAGCGGGTTCAACCAGGCGTTCAAGGAGCACTTCGGTAAGAACCCGATCGAAACGACCCAGAAGATGGCCGGGGAAGGAAAGATCGTCACCCGGCCGGTGAAGGGAGGGGTCATGCTCTACCTTCCCGGCGATGCACCCCAGCCGCAGAAGGGTGTCCTGCAGAAGATTCTGGGGCCAGAGGAAGAGTCGGCATAAGATTATCGTCCCCCAGAAGGAGAGGGTTCGATGAACCAACCTTTTTGGGGGACCCCATTCATTTGCTTCCAGGATCGCTTAAGCTGCATGATGATTTTGGGATCGTCGACTACCTGATGAAGAAATTTGACTAAAGGAGTGACGGCATGGCCAAGAAGGAAAATCTTCAGGCGAGGTTAAGGATTTCGGGAAAACAGCTGGACGCCATCAACGATCTCTTGCTGGACCCCAAGAGCCGGGTAGTAAAGGACTTTCTGGCCGTGGTGGCCAAGTACGGAACCCCAGAGGAAATCAACGCCAAGGCGGCCGAGGCTGGGAAGCTAGAAAACCTCATGGATCGGCTGGAGAAGGAGAAATCCCCCTATTTAGCAGATGTGAAATGGATGATAGCTCAGAGGGACGCAAAAGCTTTCGTTTCGGTTGCCGAATTTCGAAAGTCGCTTCTGGGGGAGAAGGCCGCGCGGATGAAGTTCAAGGAAAAATTCGCGGTGACCCTGGAGATCAGCGCAGCTCAGTATTTCCCCTGGGTGATCGAGGAGGCCAGGCAAGCCATCGCCAAAAGAGAGCTCATGCCTGGACGGTTCATCCGGGTTCGGAAGATGAAAGAACAGGAAGGAGACAACGGGGACATTCTAGCCTTTGCCGCGGCCATGCAGGTTATGGGAGCTAGTTTTGTGGAAACATTGGACACGAAGGGGACCGACGGGTCCAATGTTCACCTGGGGGGGCCGGATACGATCACCGGGTATTTCGGGGGGATCGGGCAGCCCAACGAATATCCTCTAAAATGGGTGGATGAATTCCTCTACTACTTTACGAACTATGGGATCCGCCAGGTTTTGAACATTAACCCGGGAACCGTCTTTCTGGGATACATGCTCGGGAAGCTGGGGATCCAGAACGAGTTCAAGATTTCGGTGTTCATGGGAAACGATAATCCCTATGCCGCTCTGTGGACCCTGATCGGGGGCAAGCTCTTCTCCGCTAAAGACGGCTCCTGCCCGCTCATCGGCTTTAACTTGAGCAACTCGGTCAACAACCAGACCATCGAGCGGGTAGCCGAAGTTCGCAACAAGCTGGGCTTCGAGGACATCGTTCGAATCGAACATCACATCACCGAAACCTGGAAGAGCATCGTCCGCCAGCCTTACAACCGGAGGGATGAATTGGTTCCGCTCGCCGGCCACGTGGCCAACATCGCCGCCAAGCACGAAGGAAGCGAGATCGAAACCGAAAAAGGACGACAGCATCCTTCCGATATCTTCGACTATTTCCGGGAGAAAAAGGAAATCGAAGCCTCCGGGGATATGCCCGCTTTGCTCCAGAACTACCTGGACAAACACGATTCGGTTAACCTCACGGCCCGGGCTTTGACCGAGAAAGGGCTGAGCTTCAAGGCGGCATCGAATTTACATCACCGGAAATAATTTTCTGATTGGACCATCGTTTTGTTTTCTCCCTTGACCGAGGCCCTTATGCCGGGAAGAGGGCTGCCTAACCAAAACGGGAAAGACTTTCTTTGACGAAATTGAAGGCGGGATATTTTTACTCCGGACGCTCACGGGGTTCCACCCAAGCACCGAAGCGGTAATTTCCAGTGCTTCAATTTAACGAAAAGGAGGATTCTATGGAAGCGGAAAAGGGCCGTGCAGAGCGTTTTGCCTTAGCGGCGGAAAAATATGTCCCCGATGCCATTACCTCCGCCGTGATCATGGTGATCATTCTTTTTCTCTACGCCTGGTCCATCGGGGTGCCTGCGGACAAGACCACGGATGCTTTCTACCGGGGGTTCTGGATGCTGCTGGCCTTCACCATGCAGATGACCCTGATCATCACCCTGAGCGCCGTCTTCGGGCAATCGCCCATCTTTCGGAAGGCCATCATGGCCCTGGCCAAGGTGCCCAACTCGCCCTTCCAGGTGGTCATCCTTGCTGCCCTGGCCACGGGGGTGCTGGGGTATTTTTACTGGGGATTGGCAATCACCTTGGGGCCGGTCATTGCCGTCTATTTCTGCGGGGAAGCGGAGCGCAAGGGCATTAAAGTGGACTTCATGCTAACCCTAGCCGTCGTCTTTGCTGCCCATTCCGTGTGGCAGTACGGTTTATCCTCCAGCGCGCCCTTGCTTTCCGCCACCCCGGGGCACTTTCTGGAGAAATTGACTGGCAAAATGCCTTTGAGCAGCACCATCTGGACGCCCGCGGCGATCTTCCAAATCGTCGCCTTCATGGTCATTTTACTCATCGTCGCCCGGTACCTCGTGCCCAGAGTGCCCAAGACCATCTCCGAATATCCCGAGGCCTTTAAGCTTATCGAGGCG
>DASPRR010000532.1:0-3549 GCA_035624375.1 Thermodesulfobacteriota bacterium
TTTCTTGTCACCAACTTCGTCGGCCGGTTTTGCCTGATGCGAAGTGGATTCAGCCATCCAGCAATCCTTCTTTAATCGCCTAAGAGAAGGGGCGGCGTGTATCCGCGCCTCATCGTGTCGAGAAATCCCCCTCCCCCCCATTAAAATGGGAGGGATAAAGGTAGATGAATGCCTTTTTCTAACGGACGCGGATCTGTTCTTCCTCAACCAGTTTATGAAAGAGTTTTGCCTCTTCCAGTAGGGCCGTGTCCCGCCGCAAACGG
The DNA here is from genome assembly GCA_035624375.1 of Thermodesulfobacteriota bacterium. GTDB lineage: Bacteria > Desulfobacterota > SM23-61 > SM23-61 > SM23-61 > SM23-61. The sequence goes on from DASPRR010000532.1 coordinate 264, forward strand.
ATGGCGTCCTTCTCATGCGGGGGATATTTGTAGAACCCCTCTCCGCTCTTGAATCCCAGCTTCCCCTCTCCCACCATTTTATCGATCGTCTTCGGGACCGTGGCCATGTTGGAAAGTCCGGGAAACAGGAAGGCGGTCGCCATCTTGACCGTGTCCAACCCGATCATGTCCAGATGCTCGAAGGGACCGTTCACGATTCCGCGTAAGGCGGAGCAGCACTTGAACGCCGTGTCGATCTCATCCGCATCGGCGATTCCCATCTCATACAGGTAGAAAAGCTCCCGCATGATCCCGATCTGCATCCGGTTCACCAGGAAGCCGGGCATGAATTTGTTGAGGACGATTACATACTTTCCGATGGAGCGGTAGAATTTTCGAAGAGAATCGATCACCTCATCCGAAGTCCCCTTGCTTCGCACAATCTCTACCAGAGGCATAATGTGAGGCGGATTGAAATAGTGAATGATGATTAAGTCCCCCGGCCGGATGTTGGGAAACATTTCAGGCACCGGAAAAGTGGATGTGTTGCTGCCGATGACCACCCCCGGAGGCAGGATCCGGTCCAGGGATTCCAGGGCTTTTTTCTTGACCTCCGGATTCTCCGTGACCGCTTCGATGATCAGGTTACATCCGTCCACCCCCTCATCCAAATTGTTCGTGCTGGAGATCCGGCTTTTGATCCTCTTCTTATCCGCCGCTTTCACCATGCCTTTTCGGATGAACAGGTCCAGACTTTGATCCACATAGCTTAGGCCCCGCTCCAGGGCTTTGGAATCCACATCCATCAGGTTCGCCTGCACTCCCCCCATTGCGAATCCCAAAGCAATCCCCGGTCCCATCACCCCGGAACCCAACACTGCCGCTTTTTTTATCTGCATCTTTTCCCCCTAAAATGCCAGCCGCAGGGCCTCGGCCCAAAGTGACTGAAGCTGAATAGAAAAAGGGGCCACTCTCTTGTCTCAACCTGCAATCTGACACCTGCAACCAAGGACTTTTAGCTGACCACTGGTAAGAACAGGGGCGGCAGGGCCACATAGGTGATGGAGCAATCTTTCCCGTACTCCGCCTCCGCTACCTCGATCGCCTTCTCCACATTCTCCACCGGCGTCCATTCAAGCTTTTCCGCCACTCTCGGAAATTTGCACCCTGCAGCCATGATTTTGCCCAGGTATTTTTTGGGGGTGATGGTCGTGGTGTAAGCTTGCACCGGGTGGGCCCCATGGAACCCGTAGCCGAATCTGTAGCGATGAACAAACTCCGGGCGGTGGGCATACTCGTCGGCAAACAGATCATAAAGGAGATGGGCGTCCCGAGTCCGGGCGAATCCTTCTTCCCAGAAGGTCTTATAAGAAGGATGGTGGACTGGGTCGACCTGATCGATCAAAGGATTGGAAAGAACCAGCATCCCTCCTTTCTTAACCAAAGGCTTGTTTCGATAGTTGGAGAATAGATAGCCTAGGCCCATCCGGGCGATTAGAATGGGATTAATGATGGTCCCCATGGAATAGGGCATAAAGTCGGGAAGGCCAAAAACCAGGACATCGCTCTGACCTTCCACTGCGAGCGTCTTATTTCGGTTCAAATGGTCCAGGGTTTTCTCATGAACATCCGGTGTATTGCCGCAGAAGACTGCGCTCATCTTCGGGGGCAGAGTGCTGTTTAGGGTGGTCTCGATCTGAAAGATTTTCTTTCCTGCTTGGGCAAGAACCTTCTCCAGATGGGTTCCCATCTCGCGAATCCGGGAGTGAAGCAGGTTTCGATCCGGCTCCATGCAGGATGCCGGAAATTCCTGAAGATAAATCTCAGGATTGTGAATATAGCGGATGGATCGGTAGGTCCCCAGTCCGATCATAACCGACTTCCACCCGCCGTTGAAGGGAACCCAGTTGACGTTCACGTAAAAGGTCTGGTCGAAATCCAGCACCCGTTGGTTTACTTCAACCTCATACCCGTTATCCGTGAATCCCAGGTGGCTCAACCGAGCGCGGTCCTCGGCATCATGGCCGATCAGCTGTCCCGGCCCGAAGGACTGCAGGATCGCCTCGCCCAGGATCGTTTTCACTTCGGTCCGTTTCCACATCCGGTGAATGCCGTTGGCGCAAACCAGGGTGATATCCTTTTTCTGTACTCCTGCGGCATAAAGCTCCTCGAGAAGGACGGTGATAACCTGCTCCCGATTGTCCGGAGGCAGCATAGGAGGGACGGGCACGGCAAGATCATCGAAGGCGATCAGAACCCTGGCCCCCTTCCCCACCAGTTTTCTCACCGGCTGGTGACGGATTGGATTGTTCAAAGCCTCCCGGATCGCCTCTTTGGGCTGGGCCAGGACTTCCTGATGGGGCGGCGCCTTGATGATTCTCGTCCGGTCTGGAAAATTGACCTCCACCGCCGCATTGCCGCAAAAAATATTCATTTTTTGGCTCATTTTTACCTCCCAAGGCACAAACCATTTCACCGCAAAGAATACAAAGTATACAGAGAAATGATATGGAAAAAGAAACTTGATGATTTTTTAGAAATTATGGCTATTCCCTGTGCTCTCTTCGCGTTCTGCAGTTCTTCCTTTACGGTTTCAAGAAATCCGCCTTGCTGAAAGCAGGCCCTGGATAAGTGTAGAACCCTTTCCCGGTTTTCATCCCCAACTCTCCTCTTTCGACCATCTTCTCCAAAGCCTCGGGTGGCTTGTAGAAAGGGTCCTTGTATTCTTCATAATAGAATCTGTGCACCTGCAGGACCACATCAAGTCCGACGCCGTCCATCATGGCAAAGGGGCCCAGGGGCATGCCGGTGAAGATCATCCAGGCCCGGTCGACATCCATGAAGTCCACAGATGCCCCCGCCCACATCTTGAGCGCTTCCAGTCGGGCCGCATGCCAGACCCGGTTGAAGCAGAACCCAAGCATTTCCTTGCGGACTTTCAAGGGCAAACAGTGCAGACTCCTGATCCAGCCCTCTGCAATCTCCAGCACTTCCCGGGATGTCCGACTCCCGCCCATCAGGTCGACGATGTTTTTCTGCTCGATGGGCGGATAAAAATGAATGTTTAATACTTTTTCCGGGCGTCGGGTCGCGTCTTCCATTCGCGATACCGGCATGGTTGAGGAATTGGTGGCCAGGATGGCTTCGGGCGGGGCCAGCAGGTCCAACTCGCTAAAGACCTTCCTTTTCAGTTCCAAAACCTCCGGGACCGCTTCGATGACCAGATCGGCTCCGGCCAAAGCGGGGGACAATTCGGAAAAGAAGGAGATCCTCCCCTCGATCCTGGCTTTATCCTGCTCGGAGATTT
>DASPRR010000573.1:0-12824 GCA_035624375.1 Thermodesulfobacteriota bacterium
CAGGATTCATAACTATCGCGGTCTTATGGAAAAGCTCAGAATGAACAGCCCGTACAAAATGGATAAAGAAGTGCCGGATCAAGCGCCTTACCCAAAATAAATGCCACTGTTCCTTCCGATCAGTATCTGATTCCCAATCCAAATAGAAGTGAATAAAAACCTCTGAGTTTTTTAAGACCAACCTTTAGCGACTCTTCCGGTTAGATACGATTCCCATTTTTTCAGCCCATGAAATCCCTTCCGACAATAAATATTTCTCCGGTGAATTGATGAAGATTATGAAAAGAGCTGGGTAAAGAAGAAGTAGTGGGAAATAGGGTGTTGGTTTATGTGGTCTTCGTAAACATCCCCCTTCCACTCGAAGTGAACCCGTCAGGGCTGACCGCCAGTCCCGTGGTATGGGCCACGAGACCGTTGTTGAAGTTGTTACCCGTCCCATGCAAGTCTTTGGGTGAGCTTCCTAGGCAAATTTTGAATTTTGAATTTTTCTCTTGACAAAAAAATTGGCAAATGATAGACGCTGATTGATATGTCAATCAATTTCTAATGCGGGGTGGAATTGACACGGCTAAACCGTAAGGCTTTTTCCCGGAATCGTTTCCCTCGGGAGCGGACTGGGGGGAGAAGTGCTCGAAATACGGAAAAAAGAGCTCTGATCATGGAAGCGGCGGTTGCTGTTTTTTCTCAAAAGGGATACCCGGGAGGTCGAGTCGCGGACATTGCCAGGCAAGCCGGAATTTCTTATGGCCAGGTTTATACCTATTTCAAGAACAAAGAGCATATCCTCCTGCTGCTCTTTCGGGAACGCTGGCAGCGGTTCATTGATTATATCGAAAAAACCAGGAAACAGGACATCCCCCCCACCCTGAAATTGCAGAAGGTGGGGAATTTTCTGATCCGCAGTTATGAACGCGAACCTGACCTCATGAAAGTCCTCACCATTTACGTTGTCCCCAATTCTCCTTTTTTCATAAAGAATCGGGAGGCGATAGAGCAGGCCTTCCGGCTGATTCGGAAAATATTTGAAGAAGGACAGCGGACAGGGGATTTTGATCTGTCCCTGAACCCACAGATCGCCGCTCATGGATTCTACGGCGGCGTTCTCCAAATCTTATTGGGATGGATCCAGGGGATTATTCCCAATTCCCCCTCGAATGTATCCAAGGCCTACCAGTTCATTCAATATTCGAGCGAGGTCTCGAAGGCAGCAAGAGTAGCGACCCAAAGACGCCCTACTTCCTAACGGGGATCCTGCGATTTCCCTTGCGATCGCGGGGATCGACGGTTCTAGGCCCCTTCTCTGCCGGCTTTGTCTGAGCGGAGGTTTCAGGAAATGGCGAATGCCAGTGCCCCCCTTCTCCTCGAAGTCAACGACTTGCATCTCAGTTTCGGAAAAGTGAAAGCGATCGATGGGGTTAGCTTTGGGGTCAGGAGAAATGAAATCCTGGCCATCATCGGCCCCAACGGAGCGGGGAAAACGTGCATCTTTAACTGCATCAACGGCTTCTATCAGGCTCAACGGGGGGCGATTGCCTTCGAAGGGCGTCCCATCACCAACCTGGCGCCGCACCAAATCGCCATCCGGGGGATCTCCCGCGTCTTCCAGCATATCGAACTGTTCCAAGGCCTGAGCACGGTGGATAATCTCATGGCTGCCCGCCATATCCACATGAAGCGGGGGGTCTTTCCGGCGGCCCTCTATTTCGGCTGGACCCGTAGGGAAGAGATTCGAAACCGGAAAGTGGTGGAGGGGATTATCGACTTCCTGGAGATCCAGCCCATCCGGGACAGGCTGGTAGGAACCCTTCCCTACGGGATGCGGAAACGGGTCGATCTGGCCAGGGCCCTGGCCGCAGAGCCTCGGCTGTTGCTCCTGGACGAGCCCATGGCCGGGATGAATCTGGAGGAGAAAGAGGACATCGCCCGTTTCATCCTTGATATCCAGGAAGAGCACGGAACCACGATCATCCTGGTCGAGCACGACATCCAGGCCATCATGGACATCGCCGAACGGGTTATGGTCATCGATTTCGGGCATAAGGTGGCCGAGGGGCCCCCGGAAGCGATCGTGAACAACCCCGAGGTCATCCAGGCCTACCTGGGCAAAAAAAAGGCATAAGGGCCAAAGAGAATGGACGCCGCCGATACCTTCCCCAAACTTCTGCTCCGCAATCGGGGAAAATACGGGAACCGCCGCGTGGCGATGCGCAAGAAAAAATACGGCATCTGGAATGAGTACACCTGGGAGGCCTGTTATCAGAATATCAAAACCCTCTCCCTGGGGCTCATCCAGCTGGGTCTGCAGCGGGGCGAAAAGGTCTGCATCTGCGGAGACAACGACCCGGAATGGTATTGGGCGGAACTGGCCATCCAATCGGCGGGGGGCATCTCCATCGGCATCTTCATCGACGCCACTCCCCCGGAAATCGAGTACATTGTCAATCACAGCGAAGCGGTCCTGGTCTTCGCCAAGGACCAGGAGCAGTGCGATAAAATTCTCCAGATCCGGCAGGTGGTGCCCAAGGTCCGCAGAGTGGTTTACTGGGACCCCAAAGGGATGTCCGCTTACAAGGACCCCTACCTGGTCAGCCTGGCCCAGGTCCAGGAGTTGGGACGGGAGCGGGAGCAAACCCAGCCAGGCCTGTTCGAGGAGAATATCAACCGGGGGAAGGGAAGCGACTTGGCGGTTTTCTGCTACACCTCGGCCACAACGGGAGCTCATCCCAAAGGGGCCATGCTCACCTACGATTATTTCCGCTCTTCCCTGGATCGCGGGGCGGTCATCGACGGGATGACCGAAAGGGATGAATACCTCTCCTTCGCTCCCGGGGCCTGGATCACGGAGCAGGGATTGGGGATCGGCTGGTGGCTCCGGGAAGGAATGAAGGTGAATTTTCCCGAGGAGCCGGAGACCGTGCAGGAGAATATCCGGGAGATCGGAGCGAACTTCCTGCTTTTTGGGTCCCGGCAGTGGGAGAGCCTGCACTCCGCGGTGCAGATGAAGATCAACGACGCTTGGGTGGTGAAGAGAGCCTTGTACAACCTTTGCATGCGGGTGGGCCACCGGACCGCGAAGTACCGTCTGAACGAGCGCCGGCATCCTCCGTTTTTCTGGGTTCTTCTCAATACCCTTTGCGACTGGGTCATTTTCCGCCCGGTCCGCAATTATCTGGGCCTTTTAAAACTGAGGCTGGGGATCACAGCCGGAACGCTCCTGGGCCCGGATATCTTCACCTGGTTCCATGCCATCGGGGTGCCCATCAAAGATATGTACGGCCTTACCGAAGCGCTTTACCTGACTTCCGTTCCCCCGGAGCAGGTGAAGATCGGCACCTCGGGCCGCCCTTTGCCGGGAGTGGAGCTCCGGATCTCCGAAGAAGGTGAACTGTTATTAAAAGCCGAAAACATGTGCGGGGGGTACTACAACAACCCCGAAGCCACCCGTAAAGCCTTCGACAGCGAAGGATGGTTCCATACCGGCGATGCCGCGGTCATCGACCCCGAAGGGTACCTCATCATCCTCGACCGCCTGGGGGACATGATGGTTCTAGAGGACCGCACCCGGTATTCCCCCACGTACCTGGAGAACAGTCTCAAGTTCAGCCCGTACATCAAGGATGCCATCGCCATCGGCAGCGGGAGGGATTTCGTGTCGGCCATCATTACCATCGATTTTGAAAATGTGGGCAAGTGGGCCGAGAAGAAAAGGGTTCCCTACACCACCTTTGTAAGCCTTTCGCAAAGGCCCGAAGTGTACGGTCTGATCCAGAAAGACATACAAAGGGTCAATCAGGCCCTACCCCCGAACTTGCAGATCAAAAAGTTCGCCCTGCTCCATAAGGAGTTCGATCCGGATGAAGGGGAGATGACCCGCACTCGGAAATTACGCCGGTGGTTCCTGGAGGACAAATATAAGGATTTGTCCAGTGCCATCTACGCTGGGGAAAAGGAAATCGTCTCCGAAGCGGCGGTCAAATACCGGGACGGCCGCAAGGGAAGGATCACCACCGCCATCCGTATCCAGGATGTAGCCTGAGGGGGAGGAGATGTTGTACTTCGGCCAGTTGATGATTACCGGGATTATGATGGGTGGGGTTTACGGGCTGATGGCGGTGGGGGTCATCATTATCGTCAAGGCCTCCGGAGTCTTCAACTTCGCCCATGGGGCCATCGTCGTCTTTGGGGCTTTCATCTTCTGGGCCTTTCTCGTCCAGTTCGGCCTTCCCCTGTGGATCAGTATTCCCCTCTTATTCCTCTGGGCGGCCATGCTAGGATTCTTGATCGAGCGCCTGATCCTCCGTCCCCTGATCGGGCAGCCCTTGCTGGCCGCGGCCATGGCTACGATCGCCCTGGGGGAGATCCTGAACGGCATCGTCGTCCTCATCTGGCCCGGCCCCGGTCGGGTATACAAACCCCCCTTCCTCCCCCGAGGGGCCTTCCATCTGGAAGGTCTTGTTTTTCCTTACAATCAACTCGTCTGTTTTCTTGCCTGTATGATCGCGCTGGGCATTTTCGTCTACTTCTTCAATTATACGAAGCAGGGCCTGGCCATGCGCGGAGCCAGTGAGGATCATCAACTAGCCCGTTCGGTCGGGATCAGCGTCACCCGGGTCTTCATGATCTCCTGGTTCATCGCCGTCCTGACGGCAGCCGCCGGAGGGATTATCTCAGCTTCTTTTATGGGCGTCGACCCCTCGCTGGGAGCCCTGGGCCTGTACGCGTTCCCGGCGGTCATCTTCGGGGGCCTGGAATCGGTGGGCGGTGGGGTGGTCGGCGGAATCTCCGTGGGAATCTTGCAGAACCTGGGCGGGGGTTATTTGGACAAATACGTGGGGGGAGGGATCAAAGAGATCGCTCCCTATATCATCATGCTAGTGGTCCTCATCTTTAAACCCCATGGCCTTTTCGGCTATAAAAAGATCGAGCGGGTCTGAACCATGCACAATCGCCCTTGTGGAACTTTTGATGTGCGGTATGAAGATACCATCAGTATGTGTATCCTGCGCACCCATTTTCACAAGATGCTCATGGCCATTTTTCTCCTATCGCTGTACACCCTTCCGCCGATCTTCTTTTCCGATTACCTGTTGAGTATCCTGAACACGACCTGTATCACTATCATCGTGGTTCACGGATTGAATATCCTGACTGGATACTGCGGGCAGATCAACTTGGGCCAAGCCGCCTTTATGATGGCCGGCGGCTATACCAGCGCCATCCTGTCAACGAAGCTGGGATTTTCTTTCTGGGCCTGCCTCCCCCTGGCGGCCATCTCCTCCGGGGTGATCGGGTTTGCCTTCGGGCTGCCTGCCCTCAGAATCAAGGGTTTTTATATCGCCATGTCAACGCTGGCCGCCCAGTATGTACTTCCGTGGCTCATCATCCATCTGCCGACGATCACCAACGGGATCTTCGGGTGCAGGGCCAACTCTCCGACCCTGAGCGGGATTACTTTCAACACGGAGCAAAAATGGTTCTTTCTAATTGTGTCTTTCACCATCCTCATGAGTTTCTTTGCCAGGAATTTTCTGCGCACCAAGATCGGAAGGGCATTTATCGCCATCCGCGACAACGACGTAGCCGCCGAGATCATGGGCATCAACATCTTTCGCTATAAGGTTCTGGCGTTTGGACTTTCTTCGATCTTTGCCGGTGTGGGGGGCTCACTCATGGTTCATTACCTGGGGGTGGCCCAGTATGAACACTTCACCCTGCTAAATTCGATCTGGTACTTAGGGATGCTGATCGTGGGCGGGATGGGTAGTACTACCGGGGTCATCTTTGGCGTCGTCTTTATAAAACTCCTGACCGAGCTCACCATGGCCAGTACCCCGGCTCTGGTCAGTACATTTCCGGCGATCGCCGATACGGTAGCGGCCGCCATCGGTCCTATCACCTTCGGAACGGTGATTATCCTCTTCCTGATCTTCGAACCCCGGGGACTGGCCCACAGCTGGGCAACGCTCAAAGCTTCCATGCGCATATGGCCCTTCCCTTACTAAAAAAGGGGGGAGGAGAAACAGAAAGGAGGGAAAAACGGATGAAGGCGAAAGCAAAGGAGAACAGAAGAGGAAAAGCCCTAGGCATCCTGCTCGTATTCTTCTTTTTGATGGGTATCTTTTTGGGGGGTCCTTCCATGGCCCAGGAGCCCACCAAAGTGCGGGTTTTTTTCCTAGGAAACATGACCGGGTCTTACGCCGCCACAGAGACGCCGGCTTTCCACGGCTGGGTGACCACCTGGAAGTGGCTGAATAAGAATAATTACATCCCGGGCGTGGAGGTCGTTGCCGACTGGGGCGATGCGGGCTCCGACGTCTCCAAAGCGATGAGCCTTTATAAAACGGCCATGTCCGGGGCTACCAAGCCTGTCTGCTTCCAATCGATGAACTCGGCCCAGGAGATCGCTCTGCGCCCCTGGTTCGAAAGAGATCAGATTCCCGACATCACTCCGGGCGGAGCTCCTGGAACGCTCTGGCCGCCGAGCTACATTTTCAGCTACATTGCGCCCTATGTGAACCAGGTCGGGGCTTTTGTGGATTACGCCAAAAAAAGCTGGAAGAAGGACCGGAAACCGAAATTTGGCTTCCTCACCTGGGATAACGCCTTTGGGCGCTGCATTGTCACTGACGATGTGATCAACTACATCAAGGCCCAGGGGTTTGAATACGTGGGGGCAGAATTTTTCCCAGGGGCGGTAACCGAGGTGACCACCCAGCTCCTCGCCCTGAAAAACCGGGGAGCGGATTTCGTTTACACCAATACCCTATCAGCCCAGTATGCCGTTGTCCTGCGAGATTTTGCCAGCCTGGGACTAAAGATGAGCGAGATGCAGATGGGCGCTTGTGTGTGGGTGGACCCCCGCCGGACCGCCGAAATTGCCGGAGAGGCTGCGGAAGGATTTCTCCAGATGCAGAACTTCGAGCCCCCTTCGGTATGGTCGAAAATGCCCCAGGTCATGAATGCCTTCAAGTTCGGCAATCATCCAGAATCGGAATTTACTTCGGAGTGGATGAGCTGCTGGATCCAGGCCCACATTACCGCCGAGGCGATCAAGATTGCCGCTAAAGAGGTGGGAGCTAAGAACATCACCGGGAAGGCGGTCTATGACGCCTTGGGAAAGGTAAACACCGATTGCGAGGGCGTGGCCAAGATCCAGTATTCCAAGGATATACACTGGGCCCAGACCCTGAAGATCTTCCGGGTCACCACCAAGAAGGTGGGAAAGACGAAATTCGATTCGGTCTATGCGGAGGCGGCAACCGATTGGTTTACCCCTCCCATGCTGATGAAATAGTGGGAATTGAAAAATCGGGAGACGTTCCGGGGCGTGGGCCATCCCGGAAATTTCCTTGACCGGATTTCCCTTCCCTTTCGCCCCCTCACTATCCTCCCCCCCGAGGGGGAGGGTAAGGGTGGGGGGTGGCGAAAGACATCTTTCCCTGAACCTCGCCAGGCCTATAGATAACGGGCTGAAGCAGATGGAGGTGGGCGGGTGCTCAAAATGAATAATGTGGAGGTCGTGTACAGCACGGTCATCCTGGTTCTCCGGGGAGTCTCCCTGGAGGTCCCCGTCAGCGGCATTGTCTGCCTGCTGGGCGCCAATGGCGCCGGGAAGAGCACCACCCTGAAGGCCATCTCCGGGCTGCTGCATACCGAGCTGGGAGAAGTCACCCATGGGGATATCACCTTTCAGGAGCGGGTGATCGACAAGGAACCTCCCGAAAGCATCGCTGCCATGGGCATCACCCAGGTCATGGAAGGGCGAAGACTTTTCCCTCATCTGACCACGGAAGAGAATCTATTGATCGGTGGGCATCTAACGCCGGATCGTTTCCAATTGCGCAAGCGCCTGGAGCGGGTCTACGGATACTTTCCAAAATTGAAAGAGCTGAGGTCCCAGACGAGTGGCTATCTATCCGGCGGGGAACAGCAGATGCTGGTCACGGGAAGGGCGCTCATGGGTGAACCGAAGGTGATGCTTCTTGACGAGCCTTCCCTGGGGCTTGCTCCCTTGCTGGTCGAGGAGATCTTCAAAATCCTCCAGGCCATCAATCAGGCGGAAAAGGTGGCGATCCTTCTGGTAGAGCAGAATGCGGCCATCGCCCTGGAATTTGCCAACTACGGATATATCATGGAAACGGGCCGGGTTGTTCTCGACGGTCCGACGGAGAAGCTCAGGGAGAATGAGGACATCAAGGAGTTCTACCTGGGTCTCAGCCAGGTGGGGCAAAGGAGGGGCTACCGAGAAGTAAAGCACTACCGAAGAAGGAAGAGATGGCTTTAAATACGCCGTTGGATAAAATCGTGCGGGGCCCGGAGTAAAGGCCGTCTTGCCAGCTATCGTCGAATTCCCGAATCGTGAACCGGAATCACGGAAAAAAATAGAGGAGAAGGCCATGAAGGATGAGTGGCGTAAGAAAACCAAGCCGCTGACTTTGGAGGGCGGGATTCACATGCCCTATTCCTGGACGGTAGGCCGGGTGGGAAGCCGATTCTTTATCGAGCTGCGGGATCACGGGCGTATCCTGGGCAATCGGTGTCCGCAATGCCAAGTGGTATGGGTTCCCCCGCGGTTGCGTTGCCCGGAGTGTTACGTTGAGATTGACGACCGGTCCTGGACCGAGGTGGGGCCTCAGGGCACGTTGCGGCACTTCACCATCGTTCGATACGAACATCCAGCTCAGCCCCTGAAGCCGCCTTTTGCTTACGGCTTAATACATCTGGATGGAGCCACCCGGGCGATCACTCATCTTATTTCGGGGGCGGACATGGAAAGTTTAAAGCCCGGCATCCGGGTTAAACCGGTGATGAAGCCGGTGCGACAGGGTAATATCCTGGATATTTCTTTCTTTACCCCAGTGGGAGGACCCAATCCATGAGACGGGTAGCCGTGGTGGGGGTTTCGCAGACATGTTTTCTGCCCAACCATCGAGAAAAAAATTATGCCGACCTGGTCTATGAAGTGACCACCAGCGCTCTGGCCGATGCCGGGATGGAAATCAGCCAGATCGACAACGTGGTCACGTTATCCAATGACTTTTGGGACGGACGCACGATCTCCAGTATGGCCGTGATGGACGCCTGCGGTTCGTACGGGAAGAACGTTTCCACCGTGGAGGGGGACGGAAATTTCGGAGCCCTTTATGGCGCGATGCGGATCTGGTCCGGCTCTTTCGGAACCACGCTGGTGGTGGCCCACTCGAAAGGGTCGGAGGGGGATCCTTTTTTGATCACCAACGCCATGTTTGATCCTTTTTACCATCGTCCCTTGGGATTGGATGCCATCAGCTCTGCGGCCCTGCAGGCCCAGACTTATATCGATCGGCGGGGAGCCAGGCCGGAAGATTGGGCGCAGGTATCGGTGAAAAATCACCGGAATGCCAAAGGGAATCCCTTTGCCCAGCTGCCCATGGATTTGACCGTGGAGCAGGTCATGGCTTCCCCCCTCAAAGCCACCCCGCTGAAAAGGCTCGACTGCTCTCCAGTTTCAGACGGGGCTGCTGCGGTGATCCTGGCGGCAGAAGACCGGGTAGGCGAACTCCGCCAAAAGCCGGTCTGGCTGAAAGGGGTAGGATACGCGGCCGAGTTGCACTACCTCGGGGACCGGGATTTATCCCATCCACGGGCCCTGGAGCTGGCCGCCCAAAAGGCTTATGCCATGGCCGGGATCAAGGATCCCAAAGGAGAAATCGATTTCCTGGAAGTTTACGATGCCTTCTCGTATATGGAGCCGCTCTGGCTGGAGGGCTTGGGCCTTTGCGCTCCGGGCGAAGGTGGAAAATGGACCCGGGAGGGGATCACCGAAATGAAGGGGAGACTCCCCGTGAATGCCTCCGGTGGGGTTCTTTCCGCTCATGCGGTGTTGGTTGCGGGCCTGGTTCGTTTCATAGAAGTGGCGCTGCAGATTCGAGGAACCGCAGGAGCGCATCAGCTTGACCGTGCGCGAGTGGGCCTAGCCCATGGGATCAACGGCCCTTGCGGCCAGTCCCATTGCGTGTGGTTACTGGGAAATCGTTAGTTGAGAGCTGGGAGTCGAGAGGGGGAGAATAGCCCAATTTCAAGAGTCCGATTTTAGAGAAACGAGAGGGCAAGCCTATGGGCAAGAGAGTGGCGGTTACCGGATTTGGGCAGACCCATCATTCTGCCAGGCGATGGGATGTCAACGGGCTGGAGCTCATTCAGGAGGCGGTCACCCGGGCGCTGGCGGATGCCCAATTGAATCTCAAGGATATCGATGCGGTGGTCATCGGTAACATGGATCATTTCGAGGGGATCAATTATGTCGATACCTGGAGCGTCGAAGGTTCCGGCACTTTTTTAAAGCCCATCTTCAAGGTGACGACCGGCGGAACCACCGGCAGTACGGTGGGGATTGCCGCCTATTACCATGTGGCTTCCGGCCTCTTTGACCACGTCCTGGCCATTGGGTGGGAGAAAAACTCGGAATCCGATACGACCGGAGCGATCATCACCTGCTCCGACGCCATCTGGGACCGTTTCTCCTATTCGGGAGCCATCCCGAGCCTGGCAGTAGAGGCTTCGGCGTATATGAAGAGGTATGGAATCACCCAGCAGGATGCCGCCCGGGTGACCGTAAGGGATAGGGGGAATGCGGTGAACAATCCCTATGCTCACCTGAGAACGGCAGTGACGGTTGAGGATGTCATGCATTCCCCCATGCTGACGGAGCCGATCAAGCTGCTGGACATCTGCCCCCGTTCCGACGGGGCGGCAGCGGTCATATTCAGCTCGGAGGATAAGGCCGGGAAGACCTGTTCCCGACCCGCCTGGGTTCATTCGGTTTCGGTCCGCCATGACACCACGTGGTTCGGGGACATTGATTACGTGGGGATACCTTCCCTGGCATCTGCCGCCAAGGAAGCATTCCATCTGGCCGGGATCCGGGAACCCTGGAAGGAATTGGACGTCTGTGAGCTCTATATGCCTTACTCCTTTGCCGGACTGAAATGGATCGAGTCGATCGGTTTTTGCCCCCCCGGACAGGCACCGCGCCTTCTTTGGGACGGAGAGACCGATATGGGAGGGAACCTACCCATAAACCCGTCAGGGGGGGTTCTATCGACCAACTGCATCGGGGCAACTGCTCTCTTACGGGTTGGGGAAGTAGCCCAACAAATCATGGGAAAATCGGATAAGCGGCAGGTTCCGGACGTCCGCCTGGGAATGGCCACCGGATTCGGTGGATGTTTCTGGTCCGATGTGATGATTTTGGGCGCTGATAAGCCATAGAGCGGCAAGGCGCAGTCCTTATTCCGGGGGATTCTTTTTAAAAATTCTAAGCAACTCAGTTTGAGAACTATAGGGGGAATCATGGAGACTCGAGCTTCGGAACGAAACCCTTCACTCTTGGCCATGGAGGAAATCGCCCATATGCCATACCACTGGGCGATCGGGCTGGACGGGAGCAAATTTTTCCAGGAGATCAAGGAAAGGGAGGTCCTGTTGGGGGTCCGTTGTCCGAAATGCCGCAAAGTGTACGTTCCTCCCCGGCTGGTCTGCGGCCCCTGTTTTGTTAAAATGGATGAATTGGTGGAGTTGGGGAAAGAGGGGGTGGTTGAAGCAGTAACCCTGGTGAACTATCCCTTCATCGACCCGGACACGGGAGATCGAAGGCCTGTTCCTTACATCTACGGCTACATCAAGCTTGGCGGCGCCGACAATCTCTTTTCCCATATTATCAAAACCCCTCCCGGAATTTCGGTTCAGGTGGGGGATAGGGTCCGTGCGGTTTTTTCCCGGGAGAAGAAAGGGCGGATACAGGACATCGCTTTTTTTGAACCCCTGCCGAAACGCAAACCTTGATCCCGCGCTTCCCGGGATTGAATCAAAACCGCTAATCGGAGAAACATGGAATTCACCAAGGAACAAATCCTGCTCCGCGAAACGGTGGCCCGTTTTGCCCGGGAACAGGTCGCTCCTCTGGCCGCGGAAATAGACCAAAAGGAGCGTTTCCCCCGGGAAACTTTCTCCAAGATGTCCGCCCTGGGGCTTCTGGGCCTGGGCATTCCTGAGGAGTACGGCGGCTCGGGCGGCGGGATTGTGGAGTCTTGCATCGTTGCCGAAGAGCTGGCCCGGTATTGTGTCTCGACCTCCGCAAGCTGGGGGGCCCATGTGGACCTCTGCGCCGCGAATATCTGCCGGAACGGCACTACCGAGCAGAAGCAGAGATTTTTGCCCGACCTGGCCAGCGGCCGAAAGCTGGGCGGCATGGCCATGACCGAACCTGAAGCCGGCTCTGATGTCCTGGCCATGAAAACCCGGGCGGTCGAGAAAGGGGATTTCTTTATTCTCAACGGGAGCAAGACCTTCATCACCAATGGACCGATCGGAGACCTTTTTCTCGTATATGCAACCACCGACCCCAAATCAAGAGGTAAGGGGGTTACCGCCTTTGTGGTGGAGAAGGGGTTTCCGGGTTTCTCCTGCGGCAAGGAGTTTGAGAAACTCGGCTGGCACGGCTCTCCCACCGGAGAGTTAATCTTCGAAGACTGCCCGGTTCCCCGCGAGAACCTCATCGGAACCGTCAACCAGGGGGTTAAAGTTCTCCTCTCGGGGTTGAACTCCGAGAGGCTGGTGATCTCGGCCAATTGCCTGGGTCTGGCCCGGGCCAGCCTGGAAGATTCGGTGAAATATTCCCGGGAAAGAAAGCAATTTGGAAAAGCCATTTCCGAGTTTCAGATGATCGGCGAAAAACTGGCCCGGATGGTCGCCAAAGTGGAAGCGGTGCGGTGCATGCTCTGGTCCCAGGCTTTTCGGATGTCCCGGGAAGGGCCTGCGGCCATGGCCTTCGAGACCGCCTGCAT
>DASPRR010000536.1:0-2048 GCA_035624375.1 Thermodesulfobacteriota bacterium
GGCGGGCTGCTGGGCCGCCAGGTGGAGTTGATCATCGTCGATGACGAGATGAAGGCGGAAAAGGGCGCGGCCGCCGTGGAGAAGCTGGTCACCGTGGACAAGGTGGATATCCTGGTGGGCGGCATGGCCAGCGGCGTTCACCTGGGTCAGATCCCCATCATGAAGAAATACGAGAAGATCACGGTATGGATCGGGGCCGCCTCTTCCCGCTGCGAACAGGCCATGGGGCCGGTGGACTGGTACTTCCACCTCCACCCCTGGGATTACCAGCAGGGGGCCAGCTACCAGGAGGGGTGGTCGGAAATGGCGGCCAAGCGGCCGGAAGTGAAAATCGTAAAATGGTTCAACGCCAATGAGGAAGGAGCCTTCGGCACTGCATCCTTCAAAGCGGGCCAGGCGGCATTTAAGACCTGGAAAACCCCGAAGGGAGAGCAGGTGACGCTGGAAGGAGAACCCTTCAAGAGCGCGGCCCTGGGCGGAGGCGACTACCGCACTGTGCTCCGGCACGCGAAAGAGGCCAAACCGGACATCTTCCTCTGGACCGGTTACGATGCCGATGCCTTGCCGATCATGGAGCAGGCCAAGGAAGTCGGTTTCGCACCCCCCATCTTCATCGGGTCCCCTCCCGGCTGGCCCATCGGCTTCGGAAAGTCTCCCCTGGCGGAAGGTGTGACCCTCTATGGGATGTGGGCCCCCTCCATCAAGGAAGTCAGCCCGGTGAGCAAGCATTTCTGGGAGGCCTACAATAAGGAGTACAATCAGGAACCCGCCACCTATTTCGCCCCCCTCGCCTACACCAACGCTTATTTTGTCGCCGAGGGCATCAAAAAAGCCAAGACCCTGGAGAAGGCTGCCTTGATCAAGGCGCTCCAGGAAACGAAGTATGTCTCCCCGGTGGGAGAGACGCTGGCCATCAAGCCGAGCAACGTGATTAAGAACCAGGGATTCACCAAGCAGAAGATCCTCCAATGGCAGAAAGGGGAGCAGCAGGTCATCTGGCCCTTTGAATTTTCCACGGCCAAGCTCGCTTATCCCTTCCCAGCGTGGGATAAAAGATAAGAAACGCATAGGGCATAGCGCAGAGAGCATAGCGAACATCCAGACAATATTGGAATCCCCCTCACCCTATCCTCTCCCGCGAGAGACTGTGTCGCAATTGGGGGAAAGAGTCGTCATTCCGGCGAAAGCCGGAATCCAGTGTTTTCAAAGCCTAACGAACTAACTGGACCCCGGTTTTCACCGGGGTGACGAATAAAATTCGATTCTTTCACGCCTTCAGGGAGGGAAGGGCGGGGGATGTGAGGGCTTAGGCGCATTTTCGGAGTCGGCAATGGATTTCCTCAGCAAGCTGAAGCAAAGCAATTATCAGATTGTAGTCATTACAGCCGTCCTGGTTGTTGTCCTTGCCTTCTGGAAACCCCATGTGCTGGTCGAGGGTCTGCAGAGAGGCTGTCTTTACGCGGTAATCGCTCTGCCCATGGCCCTCATCCTGGGGATTGTGGGGATCATCAATCTGGCCCATGGGGAATACATGATGCTGGGGGCTTACTTCGCCTACTGGCTGAACGTTTACACCGGGGTGGATCCCCTCGTGGCCATCCTTCCCGCCCTGGCCGCTTTCTTCCTGATCGGTATCGCCAGCTACCGGGCCATCATCAAGTATGTCCTGGGCACCCCGGAGCTTAATCAGCTCCTGCTGACCTTCGGCCTGGCCATGATCCTGGAGCAGCTGGCCAATCTCCTGTGGACCTCCCGTCCCATCAAGCTGCCCCTGCCCTATGTCTCTTCTTCGGCCACGATCGGTTCTTTCAGCTTCGGGACATACGAATTCATTTATGTGGGCGCTGCCATCCTCGTCCTGGCCGGACTCCTTCTCTTCCTGAAGCGCACCCCCACAGGCCAGGCCGCCCTGGCCGTGGGACAGAACCCCCGGGGGGCCAAGCTGGTGGGGATCCACGTGGACCGGACGTACCTCCTGATCTTCAGCCTTTCCATCGCCCTGATCGGGGCCCTGGGTGCGATCTTCATGACCCGCCATTCCATCTTCC
>DASPRR010000538.1:0-7142 GCA_035624375.1 Thermodesulfobacteriota bacterium
CTGCCAGAGACCCTGGTCGAATCCATCCTTTTCGGCCACGAAAAGGGAGCTTATACCGGAGCCGACCGGCCCCGGGACGGCTTGATCCTCCAGGCCGATGGCGGAACTCTGTTCCTGGATGAAGTGGGGGAACTCCCGCTCTCCGTCCAGAGAAGCTTTCTCCGCGTACTGCAGGAAAAGAAATTCCGCCCGGTGGGCGGGAAAAACGAAATCCAGAGCGATTTCCGGCTCATCGCCGCTTCCAACCGCGACCTCGATCAAATGGTTGGGCAGAACCGCTTCCGGGAAGACCTCCTTTTCCGCCTTCGGGCCTTCATGATTGAGATTCCTCCTCTACGGGAACGAAAGGAGGATATCCGGGATTTGCTATCCCATTACACGGTCGAATTATGCGACCGGTACAGAATTGAGGGGAAGGATTTCTCTCCCGAATTCATGGACCTCCTCTTAGGCTATCCCTGGCCGGGTAACGTCCGGGAATTAATTCATGCCCTGGAACGGACGCTCATTTCCGCAAGGAACGAGCGAGTCCTTTTTCCCAAGCATCTCCCCACCCACATTCGCGTGCAGGTGGCCCGGTCGTCGGTGGGTGAAAAAGAGCCGGAAAGCTCATCCCTCGCTCCCTCTCCCCCGGCCTTTCCCACGATTCAAGAAATGCGGGATAGAGTGGTCGATGAGGCAGAGAGGAAATACCTGCACGATTTGCTCTCCTTTACCCGGGGCAACATCCAGGAAGCCTGCCGGATTTCCGGCCTCTCCCGATCCCGTTTCTATCTGCTCCTGAAAAAATACAAAATCTCCAAATCCTTTTCTCCCGCCTGATCCGCCTTTTGTCCTCTGGAGTTCGAAGGATTCCTCTCCTGGAAGACTTTTTCCTCTTTTTCAACACCGATTTACCCCCCCCTTAAGTCAGCAGACCAAGAGATTCCTTTTAAAATCGAGGGATTTTGCTCTTCGGTTCTTTGGCATGCTTTTTGGAATGTGAAGACAAGGAGGGAAATCCCCGTCGCTTATCTAAATGCGGTCCAAGCCAAGAGAGGGGAAACAAAGCCGGTCGCATCCTTTGCTTTCATCGGATTCAAAGAGACCGTTCCAGGAGGTAATCATGAAGTGTCAACGCTGCCAGGGGTGGATGGTTGAGGAAAGATACTACGGGCCGGGAATGCCCTATTGGGGATTCAGGTGTCTGTCCTGCGGCGAGATTCTCGATCCCGTGATTTGGGAGAATAGAAAAAATTTCCTTGGAGCGGTGCGTGCCAAAAATCTGGGAGCTTCCATCGGAAACAGCGGGAGGGGGTGAAGGGAAATGATCGGGCTGAAAGAAGGGGATAGGATGAAATACCAAAGGGACGGGAGAGTTTTCGAAATAGCCAAAATCACCCGCGACTTTTTGGTTCTGCAAGCCCTGGACGATTCGACTCAGGTCCTGACCGGCAAAGCGAGCCTTGCCTTTCTGTTTGCGGAGCTTCCCCAGTCAGGGGTCCCGGACGTACCTATGCTTCCGGGAAGAATCGGTCCGCTATTGGCCCCGATGAATAGGTTGGAGGCACCCCGCTGAACGAGGTGATTTGACCTTGGTGACTCCCTTGAAAAAAGGAACTCTAGGGTTATCTCATGGCCAACGAAATCCGGCCAAGAAACGATTAACCCTGAGGGTGGACAAGGTCATCGGCTTTCACCGAGCCGCTTATACCGACGAACCTCTTTAATGGTGGGATCATGAAAGTTCTTATCCACACGATGGAAGCAGCGGAATCCCTGGTCAAGATGAAGAAGGCAATCGAGACCGCCCTGCCAAATATAAAAGGGGAAACCTTTTCTACCCTGGAAAGCCTGGCACAAAGACTCAAGGAGCCCTATGACGGAGAGGAAAAAGTCGCGCTTCTGGCGGCCACCGATCAGAAGAATCTGGAAGACTTTCTTTCCCTTCAGCGCCTGTTCTTGAATGTTCCCCTGATTCTCCTGGTTCCCAACCGCAGCACTGAGACCATGGCCTTGGCCCACCGGCTTCGCCCCCGCTTTTTGAACGATGTCCAGGGCGATTTCACGGCGGTGATTGAAGTGCTGCGGAAGATGGTCGCCGTCCAAGGAGAAAGGGGGGCGGCGGATTCCCCCCCCAAATCCCGCCTGGGGCTTCTCTGAGACAGTAAAGCCTGTTTCTTTGTTTCGCGGAATGGAGGATATCGTGTACAACAAAATTTTGGTTCCCCTGGATGGATCGGCGTTGGCGGAGTGTATCTTTCCCCACCTTGAGACCCTGGCCGGAGGATGTCAGGTAAAAGAAGTCGTGTTTATCCGGGTGGTCGAGCCTTTCCGGCAGCCCACCCCTTCCGAATACATTATCAAGCCTGAAGAGATAATCCGGATCAACCAGGAAGCAAAGGCTGAGGCGGAAAAATACATCAGCCAGGCAAGCGCCAAAATCAAACGGGATGGGTTCCGGGTGAAGACCGAAGTCGTCGTCGGGAGTCCGGCCGAACTCGTGGCGGATTACGCCACGAAGAACGGGGTAGACTTGATCGTCATCGCCACTCACGGTCGTTCAGGGGTCAGCCGATGGGTCTGGGGGAGCGTGGCCGACCGCATCCTCCGCTCGGCCTGCGTCCCCGTCCTGATGGTCCGGGCTCCGGGGTGCGTGCCCGGAATCTAAAAGAGGGGCCCCACCCTGGTCGGCGCGCTTTCACACCTTCATGACCTTTACGATTCCTCCAGGAAATTCCCAGGCACCGTCCCTTCCATTTTCGCAATTACTTACTTACTCGCACGCCTATCATCTTGACAGAGAGCCACACAAAGGATATGGCCCGATGGCCCAACTCGGGTGCCCGGTGAATCCGGACCCGAGGAAAGGAGAAACAAGAGATGAAAGAGCTGGATCCCGCACCAGGGGGTTGGAAATCTTCTCAAGAAACCAGGGTAACCAAACTGAACGGAACCTTGAAGACGGCTTGGATGGCTGATTTAAAAAAAGCGGGAGAACGGGTCGAATGTCTTTGGTCCAAAAGCAATGCCCTCCGGCAGAGCCGGAGGGCTGAAAAATCATGATGCGCTCAATGGGGTGAAAAGTGGGTGTCGAGCGTATCAGTCCGGAGGAGGCCCGCCAGGGGCTGGAATCAGGAAGGCTTCTGCTGGTCTGCGCTTATGAGGATGAAAACCGATTCAGGCAGATGCAGCTGGAGGGCGCGATTTCCTTCAGGGAATTCCAAACGAAACTTCCCACTTGGGGCAAAGGCCAGGAGATCGTCTTTTACTGAACCTGATCCCAGGAGGGAAGCGCCGCCGGTCAGGCAGCCAGGTATATCGAAATGGG
Source organism: Thermodesulfobacteriota bacterium (assembly GCA_035624375.1). Lineage (GTDB taxonomy): Bacteria > Desulfobacterota > SM23-61 > SM23-61 > SM23-61 > SM23-61. The sequence goes on from DASPRR010000538.1 coordinate 3,311, forward strand.
GTACAAGAACGCCAAGGCCCTCAAAGGAGGGGTGACAGCCTGGAAAGAAGCCGGGTACCCCATCAAGAAAGAAGGTAATCCATGACCCCGGGTTGGATAATTGGGTACATCACCCCCATCCGACCTCTCCCCCGTCAGGAGGGAATTTCTTTTCTATATCAATATCTTTACCCTCCCCCCAACAAGAGACTGTGTCATAATCGCCCGGTCGCCCTTCGACGGGCTCAGGGCGAATGGCTAAGTGGCTGATAAGTGGCTGAATTGTAATGAGCTCATAATCCGTTCGTGGTGAGCTTGTCGAACCGTGAACGGATTACGACACAGTCTCACAAGGGGGGAGGGGAGAGCGGGGTAGATTTTTCGGCCTAGAGGGTCCCATGTTGGTCAGCAAGTTGGGTCAGCGCCCGCCGAATCAGGGCCTTGGCCAACGGAACTTTGTAATGGTTGTCCCGAAGCGGCCGGGCCTCCTGAAGGGCCGATTCCGCAACCTCCCGGCAGAGACCTGCGGAGAATTTTTTCCCTCCCAGAATCGATTCCGCTTCCTTCGCCCTCCAGGGAATGGTCGCCATTCCTCCGAGCACCAATCGACCCTCGGTAATGGTATCCCCATCGAATGTCAGAATTGCAGCCACACTGACCAGAGCGAAGGACCAGGCTTTCCGCTCCATGGCCTTGAGATAAATCCCCCGCGAGCCCCGGCCTGGAAGAGGGACTGCCACCTCGGTGATGAGTTCTCCGGGTTCAAGGATCGTCATCTGGCGGCGCTCCGGCCGCGGCTCTTGATACAGTTCCTCGAGGGCGATCTCCCGCATCCCTGTCGGGCTGGCGATCTTGATTCGGCTCTGGAGGGCCATCAAGGCGGGGGCTAGATCGGAGGGGTGGGAAGCATGGCATATGGCCCTTCCCAGGATGGTGTGATAATGATTCTCCCCCCGCGCAGCCCAGCAAAATTCCCCGCCTTTGAGCCAGCAAAGGGAAAGGTGATTTCGATAATACCAGCAACGGGGACGCTGGCAGAGGTTTCCGCCAACCGTACCCATGTTGCGCAGCTGGAGGGTTGCCGTGGACTTCAGGGCTTGATGCAGGAGAGGCCACTGGGAAATGACTGCCGGGTGTTCTTCCACCATGGAGAGCGGGGTTAAGGCCCCCAGGCGAAGGTCCGGCCTCATGGAGACCCCCTTCAAAGAACTGAGCCGCTTAAGATCAATCAAGCGATCGGGTTTTTGGATTCCCCTCTTTAACTCCCCCAGCAAATCGGTCCCGCCGGCCAGAGCGGCGGTCCGGGGTTCCTGCAAGATCGTGAGGGCGGACGCCAAATCCTGAGTTTCGATGTGTTCAAAACTATTCATGGGCGGTCTCCTTTTGGCCCTGCCGCACCCCGGAATCCTTCCCTTGTCCCAATGCTTCCAGAACCTTTTCCCGGGTGATCGGAAGCTCTTTGATTCTCACTTTCAACGCATCGGCAAGGGCATTGGCCACGGCTGCCGCCGTCGGGATGATCGGGGGTTCGCCCACCCCTTTGGACCCCAGGTTGTTCGCCTGGAGGTCGGGCCGGTCGACCATATCCTGCTCCAATGGGGGAACATCGAGGCAGGTGGGGATTTTATAATCTTCCAGGTTGCCGTTGACCACGATCCCGGCTCGCCGGTCGATGAATCTCCTCTCCGTCAGGGCAAAGCCAAGTCCCTGCAAGACGCCTCCGGTGATTTGGCTGGAGAGGGTGAGCGGATTGATCACCCGGCCCGAGTCGTGGACGGCCACGACCTTTTCGATCTTTACCTCGCCGGTATCGGTGTCCACCTCCAGCTCCACAAACTGGGCGCCGAAGGTGTTCACGTTGGCCTTCTCGGGATTGGGCTGCCGCGCTCCCTGGCCGATGATCATGAAATTCCTAACGTTGGAGAGAACATCCCGGATGGCCGCCGGCTTTTGCAGGGCGGGGCTGCGCAGGAATCCTTCCTGGATATTCAGGGGCTCCCGGGGGATTTCCAATACTTGGGCGGCCACATCCAAAAGCTGGCGCTTCGCGTCATGAGCAGCCACCCGGACCGCCGGGCCGACGCTGGGCAGGGTCATGGAGCCGGCGCTGATCGGGGCATAGGGAGCCAACTGGGTATCCCCGAGCTCTACCGAGACCTTTTCCATTTCCAATCCCAGCTCTTCGGCGGCAATCTGGGCCAGGACGGTTTTGGTCCCCGTGCCCAGGTCCTGGGTGCCGCTGATCACCGTTACGGTTCCATCCGGGTTGATTTTGACCAGGGCATAAGCGGGCGGCCCGCCGCTCCCTCCCCAGACCTGGGAAGCCATGCCCCGCCCCCTGCGTTTGTTGCCCTGCCCTTCCGGCGGGCGATCCTCCCAGTGGATCTTTTGAGCGCCCGTGGTGTAAGCCTCTCGAAGGCCCTTGGTCGAGTAAGGCTTCGCGGTCGTCTGGTTGAGATCGGTATAATTCTTCAGCCGAAGGGAAAGGGGGTCCATCCCCAACTTTTCCGCCAGTTCATCCATGATCGATTCCAGGGTGAAGGTTCCCTCCACATAGCCCGGACCCCGGAAGGCGGAGAGCGGCCCGGTGTTGGTGAAGACGAGGTACTGCTCCGTCTTCACATGCGGGCAGGCGTAAAGCTGCCGCACCGGGCCCCCGACCGCCGGAGCCCCCAGGGCATACGCTCCAGCTGCGGTGTAGGCCCGAAGATGGAAGGCTGTTAATGTCCCGTCCTTCTTGGCCCCGGCCTTTAAATATTGGGTGCTTGCCGGGCGGTTCCCGGCGGCCAGATTTTCCTCATGCCGGTCAAGGAGAATTTTGACCGCCCTTCCCGTCCGGCGGGCTGCGATGGCGGCCAGAATCGAGTATTTGCCCATGAAGTTCTTGCTGCCGAACCCGCCGCCCATGTATTTTTTTATGATCCGGACTTTATCCAGGGGGAGATTCAAGAGGGCTGCAGCCTGCGACCGAACCCCGAAGATATGCTGGGTCGAATCCCAGAGGGTCAATCGATCCCCTTCCCAGAGGGCTACGCTTCCATGGGTCTCCAGACAATTATGCAGGGCCGTCTGGGTCTTGAAGACCTCCTCGACGATGACCTCGGCTTCCCGGAAACCCGTTTCTAGGTTTCCCCGCTCGTAAAGGTCCGGCGCTCCCTTCCAGAGGTTTCCGCCGGGATGGAGGCGGGGGGCATCGGGCCGAAGGGCTTCCTCGGCGTCGAGGACGAAAGGAAGGGGATCATACTCTGCGGCAATCCTCTCCAGGGCGTCCGCACATATTTCCTCCTCTTCCGCAATGACGCAGGCGACCTCGTCGCCGGCGTAACGGACGGTCGGGTCGAGAATATAGGTTTGCCCTCCGAAAAAAGGGAGCGGAGGAATGTTTTGGTAGGTGAGCACAGCCCGGACCCCGGGAACCCCCTCGGCCTTCTGGGTTTCAATGGCCTTGATTCTCCCGTGGGGAAGGGGGCTGCGGAGGACTTTCCCGTAGAGCATCCCCGGCAGCTGAATATCGGAGGTGAACCGGGCCTGGCCGGTCACTCGTTCTCGCCCATCGATGCGCGTTTTGCCTTGTCCCACGAACTTCAGTGATCTTCCGGCTTCCCAGGCGGAGAGTCCTTCTCCTTCCACTACAATGTACTCTTCGTACAAGTGCCCTTCGAACTCGCTCTTGACTTTGATGACCTGAGACATCATGACCCTCCTTGGCGCTGAAGCTTGGAAGCCGCCTGGACGGCCTGGAGAATCTTGGGATAGGCCCCGCAGCGGCAGAGGTTGCCCGCCAGCGCCTCTTCGATCTCGCCTGGCTGGGGGTTCGGGTGGGCTTCCAGCAGGGCCTTGACGGACATAATCT
>DASPRR010000570.1:0-2249 GCA_035624375.1 Thermodesulfobacteriota bacterium
GAAGCCCTTCAGCCCCCGGGAATTAGTGGCCCGTGTCAAGGCCATTCTCCGCAGGGGGCGTTTGGGAAGGGAAGAAGAGGGAAAGGTTCTCTCCCATGAAGACCTGGTCGTCGATTTGGAAAAGCATAGAGTGACCTTGGGCGGGCGTCTCATTATCCTGACCCCTCATGAATTTAAACTCCTTCAAACGCTCATGGCCTCCCCGGGAAGAGTCTTCAGCCGAGACCAGCTGGTCAACCATCTTTATCCCCAGCAGGAAGCGGTCGTGATCGACCGGGTGGTGGATGTTCATATCGGAAAGCTCCGGCAGAAAATCGAAAAGGACCCGACAAATCCCCGCTTCATCCTCACGGTGAGGGGGATTGGATATCAGTTTGCCGACCGGGAATCAGGATGAAGGAAAGCGACAGATGTTGACCCAAAGCCTGCTCGGGAAGCTCCTGGGAATCAATATTTTGATCATCGGGTTCGTCATCCTTATTGTGTGGGTGGCCGTCGACTACCTGGCGGCCGGCTATTTTATGACCCTAATGGAAAAATATAAAATCTCCCCCACTTCCAGCCATCAAATGTTTTTGAGCGCCGTTCATCGGTATCTCATCTGGGCGAGTTTGGGGGCCGTCCTGTTGGCGGTGGCCTTGAGCTTCTTGCTGATGCGCAGGGTATTAGGCCCCCTCCGGCAGATGACCGAGATTACCCGGAAGATCTCGGCGGGGGACTACTCGGGAAAAGTCCCCATGGCCTCCCGCGACGAGGTGGGCCAGCTGGCTGCAGCTTTCAACCGCATGGCCGAAGGCCTTCAGCGGATCGAGCAGCTGCGCAAGACCATGGTGATTGATGTGGCCCATGAGCTGCGGACCCCCCTGACCAACATTCGAGGGTATCTGGAGGCGATCGGCGACGGGGTGGTGCATCCTTCGAAGGAGACCTTCGATCTGCTTCAGGAGGAAACGCTGCGGCTGGGACGCTTGGTGGAGGATATTTTGAACCTGGCCAAGGCCGATGCGGCCAGGATGGACCTCCGTAAAATAAACCTCCAGGTTTCCCGCACGATCCTCCAGGGCCTAGATACTTTCCGACCTCAATTTAGCATCAAAGAAATTAAAGTGACGACGGATTTTTCCGAGGATGCCGTCCCCCTTCCGGCCGATCCTGAAAAGATGGGTCAGGTAGTCACCAACCTCCTTCAGAATGCCTGGCAGTATACTCCGCAAGGTGAAACCGTCAGAATTTTCGCCAGGCGTACTTCGGAAGAGATTCGATTCACCTTTGCCAATCCCGGCGGCGGGCTTTCCCAGAAGGACCTTCCCCTGATCTTCGAACGCTTCTACCGGGGCGAGAAGTCTAGGTCCCGAGAACATGGAGGCGCAGGCATCGGGCTCGCCATTGTCAAGGGATTAATCGAAGCCCATGGGGGCCGCGTGGGGGCCGAACTTTCCGACAGCGAAGTCCGTATCTGGTTTTCCCTCCCAACCACTCCCTGATCCCCCTCCGATCTCTACAGATTCTTTCATATCCCCTTTGATTCGATCCTTACTTCTCAGATTATTATTCAAGCGGAGGGAAAGAAGGTAAAGGAAAGGATTCCACTTTGGGGGGCATGGCCAACTCTCCCAAGGGATGAAATTCGGGCAACTTGTCAGAAGAGGACGGAGGCTTTAGGCCTCAAAGATTGAATGGAGGTAAAGAGAAATGAGAAACTTATGGTTGATTTTCACAGCGGTAATTTTCCTCTTGGGGTTTGCCGCCTTCTCTATTTTTCGATTCCCTGAAATGTCCCCGCTCGCTTTAAGACAGCTTCCATCTCCTGGACCGTGATCAGGGCAGGATCATAATAAACTGTGTTTATCTCCCTCCCGCCCTTGAAGCCCCTTTCGACCTTCTCGACACCCCTCAGCCCCTCCAGGGCTGCTTTTCCAACATCGTATCAATTTACGAAAAAGACGACCTTAGAAAGACCGGCTGACTCGCCATGAACAGGGGAAAGGGCAGTCAGGAGGATAGAAATCAAAGCGAAGATAAGAAACAATCCCTTCATTCTTCCAACCATCAGTCGACGAGCCCTCCTCTTCTCCGTTTTTCAAAAAAAGAATGATGAACTCCAGCAGACCCGGGGGTTAAAAACAGTGAACCGTTCAAAACAGATCGAAAAGGGCACCACCTAAAGGTGGCCATGGCCTGGACACCAATGCCAGGCCCGGGGGCAAGGGCCTGGGGTTCAAAAACCATGAGGCGTCCTTCATTTCATG
>DASPRR010000624.1:0-3013 GCA_035624375.1 Thermodesulfobacteriota bacterium
GTGCATTTCGGTAAAGTGATTGCAGACCGCGCGAAGAATATTTCGCGGCGGCTCGAAATACCCCGCGGCCCTGGCCACGTTGCAGGGATCGTGATAGGTGACCCGGAAGTCATCGTTGGCCGACTTGTCGATCTTGAAAGCTCCGCTGGAGAGCAGTTTCCAGGTTAGATCGCAGATGTGCGCCGGGTAGGGGATTTCCAGAAAATCCATGGCTCCGCTTAGAGTCGGGGTGAAGGCCAGACCGGCCCTCCACGCGTGCCCTCACTCCCCCCAGTAGATTTTCTTAACCTTCAGATCGCGGGCCGCTTCCAGAATCCGGTTGTTCACCTTCTTCAGGTTGGCATAGTTCAAAAAGAGCCCGAAATTTCCTCCCTCATTGCAATAGGTACTGGTGGTCCAGGAGATGCCGGCCCCGTGGAACATCTTGGCATACCCGATCATAGTGTCGGTGTTGACGAAGTTGTCCGCCGAGGGCGGTATCAGCAAGACCTCAGCACCCACCTCATCAACCGGGAATCTGATATCCAGCCCTTCCGTATCCTTCAGGTCTTCCTCCAGGAAGGCGCAGTTGTCCTTCCACGCCGGGGGCCAGATCCCCAGGTTGTTACCCGTGTCGTAGACCTTGGCCACAACTTCGGTGACGTATTTGGTGGCGATTCCCGCCGCGGCCATCACCTCCCGGGCGGCCATCGTGATCTCGGCGGTATCGATTCCGTAGGGGCAGAATACCGAGCAGCGGCGGCATTCGCTGCACTGATAGAAATAGGTGTACCAGTCCTGGAGGATTGAGTCGGTCAGGTCTTCGGCCTCGTTGGCCCTGCCCCAGACCCTTCCCCCCAGGGTGAAGTACCGTCGGTAAACTTTTCGGAAGAGATCGGCCCGGGCCACGGGCATGTTTTTGGGGTCCCCTGTGCCCAGGAAGAACTGGCACTTGTCGGCGCAAGCCCCGCATTTTACACAAATGTCCATGAAGAGCCGCACCGATCGATATTTCTCCAGAACCTCGGCCATCTTCTTTAGCATGGCCTCTTTCCAGTCCTTGACCCGCTCCCGGGGCAGGTCGATTTTTACCATGTCCTTTTCTTTGCAGGGATGACAGCGCAGGCGCTGAGACGCCCCGATCTTTATCCGGGGAATTGGAACCGGGACTTTCATTCCTTTTCCTCTTCCTTCGACTCCGCCAGGGCCTGATGGTATTTTTCCGGCGGCCAGAGATTCTGGGGATTATAGGCCACCGGAAAATCCCAGGGGTTGACAAACCTTGTTTCGAAATTGCCCCGCTGGTTCCTGGCAGGACTCCAGAAAAGGCCGCCGGAATGCATCAGCTTGCTGAAAGGAAAGTAGATCAGGAGAACCAGGACCAGGAAGAAATGAAGTGCAAAGAGCCAGTGAACCTGGGGGATCACGGGTTGAAGATGAATCAAGCTCAGACCATAAGCCTTCACCTCCACCAGGTAGGTCCGGAAAAAGACCCGGAGAAGGGTTCCGCTCAGAGTGATCCCCAGGACGAGAAACAGAGAAAAATAATCTCCCAGGATCGAAACGTACAGCACCTTTTCGTCCGCCAGCCGGCGGGCCAGAAGGAGCGCGAGGGAGACGGGAATCAGGTACCCGGCGTAGAGCCCCAGGTCTTGAATCCCCTCAACCCAGCCGGGAACCGGGTAGAGAAAATAACGCAGATGCCGGAGAAGGACGAGCCATAGCAGAATATGGAAGGCCAATCCCGCGGCCCAGAGGAAGCGGTCTCCTTGGAAGAGGCTGGGAAACCAGAGGGCATCTCCGATCAGTCGCCATATCACTCCGCCCCGGGTCCGGGGTGCCGGAGTGGTAACGATCCGCAGAGGCACCGGGGTTCTTCCCCAGACCCAGAAGCGATAGAGAACGCCAATCAGGAAGATTGCCGCGCTCAGATAGGGAAGAAAGATAAAAAAGAATTTTTCTGCCATTTATAAATCTAACCGCCTCCCCGCTGTCCCCCATCCAGAAGGCTCGATTTAATCATCTATTTTAATATGTTTTCCTTCTCCCCTTGCAGGAAAGGGCAGGATAAGGGGGAGGGACAGGGCGGGGTGTGTTGTGATTCTAAACGGGAATCCCCAGACGTTTGTAAATCCCCGGGAGCTTCTTCTCCGCCTGGGCCTTCACCTCGAAGTAGAGGTGGTTCCCGTGGGAGTCCATGGCCACGGTGAGAGGCCCGAAATCTTTGACCTTGAACTGGTAGAGGGCTTCCGGATGGAGTTCCTCGAAGTAAATCTTTTCTACCTTCACGATCTGCTTAGTCTCCACGGCGGCGGCCCCGCCCACGATGGCAAGGTAGACTCCGCCATGTTTTTTCATCGCTTCCAGGCTAGCCTGGTACTGGCCGCCCTTGCCGATGATGGCCCGCACCCCGTATTTCTCCATCAGCCCGGGGGTAAAACGGTCCATCCGCCCGCTCGTCGTGGTGCCGACGCAAATCGGCTCCCAGTGGTCTTCCGCCATTTTCAAGCTAGGAGCAGTATGGAGAAGGACCGCCCCTTTCAAGGAAACAGGAGGATCATTCCTTTTGTCAAAAATATGAATCAGGGTGAGGTCCCGGATCCCAAAGATGGTTCCGTTCAAGAGGACCGTGTCGCGAACCTTCAATTTCCTCACCGCTTCTTCCGTCAGGGGGGTGTTTAACGTATAGGTAGCCATCTCGGTCTCCTTTCAACCAGAATCCAGAAGTCAGGAGTCAGATTCAGAATCGTCATTTCCTATTCTGGCTCCTGGATGCTGACTTCTGAATTCTACAGCTTCAGAATCCGTACTCCACCCTCCCGTCAGGGTAGATCTTAGCCCGGGCGCGGCGGGCCGGCCAGCATTGCGTGTTCACGGCCACCGGGTTCTGGGTGATATGGGTGTGGGCCCATTCAATATGCACCGCCAGGGTGGTCACGTCGCCGCCCAGTCCCATGGGACCAACTCCCAGGGAATTGATGGCCTCGTAGAGTTCGTCTTCCATTTTGGCAAAAAAGGGATCACGGTTGTGGGA
>DASPRR010000626.1:0-12475 GCA_035624375.1 Thermodesulfobacteriota bacterium
AGGCGGTGGTTCTTCCATGGGATCGGGCCTGTCCTGGGGGGATTGAGACGGAAAAATGCTTTGGCTCTTTTTTCTGATTGGAGGAATCTCCTCTCAGGCCTCTCTCTGCGGAACATGGGGAGGGGTTTCATGGAAGGATAAGCACCCGGCGAGCCTGATGATCCAAATTCCTCCACCCTGAACCCCAACAAGCACGAAAAACTGGGGGTGGGCAAGGTTGAGATCTCGGTTGACACGGACCGGAAGGGGTTCCTAAGATAGGAAGTGAGCCCTCTTCTGTTTTTCCTGTCTTTGGGACCCCATCTGTTTAGCTCTTGGAGCGGCCTGGCCAAATTGGTCATGGGGAGCATCGGACAATGGCAGATCAAGACCTAAGCAAATTGACCATCGATAAATCCAAAACAGCCTTTCGGCCGGCTCGTGGGAAAAAGGTCCTGTACCTGGTTTTTCTCCTCCTCGCTTTGCTTACCGCGGGGTTCCTCTACCGGATGGAAATTTTCACTCCACCCATTCAGGTTCAGCTGGCCAACGTAACCCAAATCTACCCGTCCCAGGGCTTTACGATGCTCACGGCCAGCGGATACGTTGTCCCCCAGCGAAAATCGGCCCTAGCCTCCAAGGTGACCGGGCGACTGGTCTGGCTGGGAGTGGAGGAGGGGAGCCGGATCAAGAAGGGAGAGGTGGTGGCGCGCCTGGAAAGCCAGGATGTGGAGGCGACGAAGGCCCAGGCCGCAGCCAACCTGGAAACGGCTCGTTTCAATCTCGAGAACGCCAGGGCGGAGCTGGTGGATGCGACTCTCAACCTCAATCGAAGCAAGGAGCTGGTGGACAAGAATTTTATCGCCCGTGGAGACTATGATACGACCGTGGCCCGGTACAAGAAGGCCGAGGCTGCGGTCAAGGCTGCGGAGGCGGTGATTCGAGCGAACGAGGCGGCTCTGGAAGCGGCTGCCATCCAGCTGGAATATACCCTGATCCGGGCCCCATTCGATGCCGTGGTTCTGACCAAGAACGCCGACATCGGGGACATCGTGACCCCCTTCAGCGCGTCGGTGGAATCCAAGTCGGCGGTGGTCACCATTGCCGACATGGATTCGCTCCAGGTCCAGGCAGATGTTTCCGAATCAAACCTCGGCCAGGTGAAAATCGGACAGCCATGCGAGGTTCAGCTGGATGCCTTGCCGGATCGGAGGCTGAGGGGAGCCGTCCATATGATCGTGCCCACGGGAGACCGGAGCAAGGCCGCGGTCATGGTGAAAATCCGTTTCATCGATAAGGACCCCCGAACCCTGCCGGAAATGAGCGCCAAGGTTTCTTTTCTTTCCCGAGAGATTACCAAGAACGATCAAAGGCCGAGAACCGCTGTGAGTCAGAAGGCGCTGGTTGCCCGAGGGGACGGGAAGCATGTGTTCCGGGTACAGGGGAATCGAGCGGTGCAGGCATCGGTCCTTCTGGGGAACCCGATCGGCGATATGGTTGAAGTGATCGACGGGTTGAAGGCAGGAGATCAGGTGGTCCTGGACCCGCCGGCCAAGCTCAAAAGCGGAGCGAAGATTAAGGCGGGAGAGTGACCATTGCGGATTTCGGATTGCAGATTGAACAGCTCTGAAATGCGGAATTCGGAATGCCGAATGGAAAAAATTCGGAAACCGATACAGAAAAGCACCAAATTACGAGCACCAAATCCCAAATAAATTCCAATGATCAAAATTCCAAACCTTGGGGCGCCAGAATTTCTTGTTTGGCATTTGGAGCTTATTGGGAATTTGGAATTTCGACCTTCCCCCGGCAATGAAAGGCAAGATCAGTTGTGTCTCCCATCGTTGAAATCCAGAACTTGAGCAAGTCCTACCGCCGGGGGGACCGGCGGGTGCCGGTGCTTCAGAATATCAACCTGGATATTCAAGAAGGAGAATTCCTGGCTCTCATGGGGCCATCCGGCTCCGGGAAGAGCACCCTCCTGAACCTGATCGCCGGCCTCGACCAGGTGGATGACGGAACGGTGATCGTAGGGGGGGTGAATATCACCTCCCTTTCGGAAAGCGAGCTGGCTGCCTGGCGGGCCACCCACGTGGGGTTCATTTTCCAGTTCTACAATCTGATTCCAGTTCTGACTGCTTTCGAAAATGTGGAACTTCCTCTCCTTCTCACCGGTTTGTCACGGAGGGAGAGGAGGGAGCATGTGGAGTTGGCCCTTCGGGTGGTGAACCTGGAGGCCCGGATGGATCATCGTCCCCCCCAGCTTTCTGGAGGGGAGCAGCAACGGGTGGCCATCGCCCGGGCCATCGTGACTGACCCGACGATTCTGGTCGCCGATGAGCCCACGGGAGACCTGGACCGGGTCTCCGCCGAAGAAGTCCTCAGCCTGATGGAGAGGCTGAATCGGGAGTCCACCAAGACCATTATCATGGTCACCCATGACCCGCGGGCAGCCAAGAAGGCGGGGATCACCCGGCACCTGGATAAGGGGCTCTTGAACGATGTTCATTCTCAAGCTCCTGTTTAAGAATGCCTTCCGGCACAAGCTGCGCACCTCGCTGACCCTCCTCAGCATTGCCATCGCCATCATGGCCTTTGGCCTCCTCCGCACGGTGGTCAGCGCCTGGTATTCAGGGGTGGAAGCCTCCTCAGCCACCCGGTTGATCACCCGGAACTCCATATCCCTCGTCTTTCCCCTTCCCCTAGCATACAAGGATCGCATCCGCCAGGTGGAGAACGTCACCACCGTATCCTTTGGAAACTGGTTCGGCGGGATTTACATTGACCGGAAGAATTTTTTCCCCAATTTTGCGGTGGACCCTAAAACCTACCTGGACCTGTACCCCGAACTGATTCTCTCCCCGGAGCAGCGCCAGGCTTTCCTGCGCGACCGGAAAGGGGCGGCGGCGGGGAAGAAGCTCATCGAAAGGTTCAAGTGGAAGATCGGGGATTTGATCACCCTGCAGGGAACCATCTTCCCGGGCAACTGGGAATTCGTCCTCCGGGCGATTTACCGAGGAAGGGATGAAAACGTGGACGAGAGCCAGTTTTTCTTTCACTGGGACTACTTGAACGAAGCCCTGAGGAAGACAGCCCCCTCGCGGGCCGACCGGGTGGGTTTTTACATGATCGGAGTGGACCACCCGAACAATTCCTCCAACGTGGTCCAAGCCATCGACCGGACCTTCAAGAACTCCCTGGCCGAGACCCTCACCGAGACGGAGAAAGCTTTCACCCTTTCCTTTATCTCCATGTCGGAGGCCATCATCGTGGCCATCCAGATCGTCTCTTTCGTGGTCATCGGAATCATCGTCGCAGTGGTGGCCAACACCATGTCCATGGCGGCCCGGGAACGGACCTGGGAGTACGCCGTTCTCAAGACCCTGGGTTTCGGGGGATGGCATATCGCCGGCCTTATTCTGGGGGAATCCCTGCTGATCACCCTGATGGGGTGCGCGCTGGGGATGGCCATTACCTTTCCCGGGGCGTATATTTTTAAGAAGTCCGTTCCCATGTATCTGCCGGTCTTCCAGGTGGAGGAAACGACTTTATACCTGGACCTGGTGGCCTTTCTTGGAGTGGGGATTCTCTCCGCCCTCATTCCCGCCTGGCGGGCGATTCAGGTGCGCATCGCCGACGGCCTCCGGAGGATCGCCTAAATGGGACTACCCCTATCCTACAGTATCCGCAACCTCTGGACCCGCCGCCTGACGACAATTCTCACCGCCTTCGGCATGGCCCTGGTGGTTTTTGTCTTCACCGCCATCCTGATGATGGCCGAGGGCCTGAAGAAGACCCTGGTGGAAACCGGCTCCCCGGATAACGTGGTGGTCCTGCGCAAAGGCTCCTCTTCGGAAGTGCAGAGCGGGGTGGAGCGGATTCAGGCCTCCATCATCGAAACCCAGCCGGAAGCGGCTGTCGGGGCCAACGGGAGGCTCCTGCTGGCCAAGGAGGCGGTGGTGCTCATCAGCCTGCCCAAGCGGGAAAACAGCAAGGCCGTTTCGAACGTGGTGGTCCGGGGGATCGGGGAAAGTTCATTGGCCCTTCGCCCGCAGATGAGGTTGGTCCAGGGCCGGATGCCCCGGCTCGGTTTGCCGGAGGTCATGGCCGGCCAGAAGATCGCGGAGCGTTTCCGGGGAGGGGGGCTGGGGGAAACGCTCCGCTTCGGGCTGCGGGACTGGACCGTGGTGGGGGTATTTGACGCGGGCAATACGGGATTCAGTTCGGAGATCTGGGGGGATGCGGACCAGCTGATGCAGGCTTTCCGCCGACGGGTCTATTCCTCGGTCGTCTTCAAGCTCCATGACCCGGGCGAATTTCTTCCCTTCAAGCGGCGCATCGAAACCGACCCCCGCCTGAACCTAGAGGCCAAGCAGGAGACGCGGTATTATGCCGAGCAGTCGGAGATCATGTCCAAGTTTTTGAACATCTTGGGGCTTTCCCTCACCATCATCTTCTCCTTCGGGGCCATGCTGGGGGCCATGATCACCATGTACTCCTCGGTGGCCAGTCGGACGAGCGAGATCGGGACTCTCCGTGCCCTGGGATTTCAGCGGGGGAGCATCCTGCGGGCCTTTCTCTACGAGTCTCTCTTCCTTGGTTTGATCGGGGGGGGTGCGGGGATTTTCCTGGGTTCCTTCATGCAGCTGATCACCATTTCCACCATGAACTTTCAGACTTTCTCCGAGCTGGCCTTCTCTTTCACCCTGACTTGGGAGATTGCCTGGAAGGCCCTGGCCTTTTCCCTGGGCATGGGTTTCTTGGGCGGTTTTCTCCCCTCGATGCAGGCTTCCCGGATGAACATCGTGGATTCCCTTCGGGCACAGTGAAAGAGAAGAACCCCCTTTTTTCCCTCTGCATTACTAACCTTCAATATTGGTAATTTCTGTTGAGAAAAAATGTAGGGGCGGCCCCCTGTGGCCGCCCACAGGATGGGCAACCACAGGGGGTTGCCCCTACAATGGATGAATTATTCTTAGCGGATAGAGGCTGGGGTATGATCAATTTTTCTTTGGTTGCGGCGCAGCCGCCCTGTGCAATGGCCAGCTATTCTTTCCAGGAGCGGGGGCGGGTGTTTTCGGCGCAGATCTTGCGCCGGGCAAAGTGGCGCTGCCGCAGATTGAAGGGCAGGTAGGCAAGGTAGGGATGCAAGGCTGGCCAGAAATCCACCCGTTTCCAGATGGAAGAAAAATTATAAAACTCCTTCCAGGCCCATTTCCAGCCTTCCCGGAGCTGCTCGGGCTCCATGCCCAGAGGGCGAAAATGAGGGGCCAGGATTTCCTGATTGGGAAGAAGCCACCATTGGTCACGCAGAAGGCGTCCCTCCGCCTTGAGGCGGGAATAGAAACGGGTTCCGGGGTAGGGGGTCAGCATGGCAAATTGGGCCAGGATAATCTTACTAGCGATGGCGAATTCCACCGTGCGCTCGAAAATCGAAGGATCGTCAAAATCAAAACCGAACATGAAAGCCGCATAGGCAATAATCCCGTGGTCATGGAGCTTATGGATGATCTCCCGGTACTGCTCCGGATGGTTCTGGGTCTTGCCGGTGGTTTTCAGCTGGGGGCTCAGGGATTCAAATCCGATGAAGAGAGCCTTACAACCGCTTCTTTGCAAGATTCTCAGGTTTTGTTCCTGGTCCAAACCCGCCAGGGAAGCCTCTCCGATCCACCGCAATTTCAGGGGCTCCAGGGCGGTAAAGAGCTTCTGGAAGTAAGGGACGTTGCCGATGACATTATCATCGGCGAGGAGGATTCCCCACCGCTTCAGCTCCCGGACCTCGGCAATGACTTTTTCGATGTCGCGCATGCGGAAGGGGCTGCCGAAGATTGAGTTGACCGTGCAGAAGTCGCAATGAAAGGGGCAGCCCCGGGTGGTCTGAATGACATCCAGCGGAACATAGCTGCGGGCGTAGGGCTGGAAGATCGTCCTCCGGGGGGCGGGAGAGCGGTTCATGTCCACCCACCGGTCCTGTCGGTAGAATTTCTGCAAGTGGTTGGTTCGAAAATCCTCCAGAAGCCGGGGCCAGAGAATTTCCGCTTCCCCGATCACCACCGCATCGGCGTGGGTTGAAGCCTCTTCCGGAAGGACAGTGGGATGAATACCCCCCAGGACCACCTGAATTCCTTTTTTTCGGCAGGCGTCGGCGATCTCGTAAGCCCGATGAGCCGTCTTGGAGAGGACGGAAATGGCTACCAGGTCTGTTCCCGGGAACGCGTTGCAAAGGTCGATGGGGCTGAGCTGGTCGTCGGAAAAATGAACTTCCATATCGGGAGGGATCAGCGCGGCCAGAGTGGCCAGGGCCAGCGGGGTCAGACGGGCGCTTTCTTCGGCTGCGGCCGAGACAAGTTCAATTCTCATCGTTCAATCATAAGGCAGGGAAAGGAGCAGATCAACCCATTCTTTTTCATCCCCCTTTCCGAATTTCTCCGATGTTTTGGCGGTTTACTTCCCTTGATCCCTCGCCTTCCTTTAAAAACTTCCTGCCGGATTAAACATCCTTAGGGTTCGCACGGAAAGGCCCTAAAGGCTGTTTCATATATCTTTTTTCAGCTCAAAATAGTGGGGATAGCGGACTTTGGTTTGAAAGAACGGATAAAAGGATGCTATGCAGGGAATCACCTTTGTGATAGCCTGAGGCCGAGAAGTAAACTGGAAATGGATCAAATTCCCCTCCCATCCTTACAGCAGCGGGGGGGAGAGGATGGAAAAATGGAAGACAAGAGTGGAAAGTTGCCCGAGGCGAACAGTCCTCCCGGACGAGACCTCACCCGCACGACGCTGGGGGTACTGTTGATCGGGATTCTCATTGTGGGAAACTTTTGGATCCTGCGGCCTTTCCTGCCCTCCTTGTTATGGGCGGTCATGATCGTCGTGGCTACCTGGCCGCTCATGCTGGGATTACAGGCGCGGCTTTGGTGCAAGCGGGGGCTTGCCGTGGCAGTGATGACGTTGGCCCTGCTGTTGGTTTTTGTCGTGCCCTTCTCCCTTGCCGTGGCAACCATCGTGGAGAATGCGGACCAGATCGCCGACTGGGCCAAGTCTTTGAAAGAGCTGGCCCTGGCGGCCCCCCCCGACTGGGTGGGAAGGATCCCCCTGGCCGGCCCGAAAATATCAGCCGCGTGGCAAGAGATTGCCTCTTCCGGCCCGGAAGGATGGGCCGCGCGGCTGACGCCTTTTGCCGGCAAGCTGGTGCAGTGGTTCGCAGCCCAGGCCGGCAGTGTGGGCATGATGGCGGTCCAATTCCTCCTCACGGTGATGATCTCGGCGATCCTGTACTCCAATGGAGAGACGGCCGCCGAGGGAGTTCGCCGCTTTGTCCGCCGGCTTGCCGGACCCCGGGGTGAGGACGCCTTAACCCTTGCCGGGAAGGCGGTCCGGGGCGTGGCTCTCGGTATCATCGTCACCGCCCTGGTGCAATCGATCCTCGGGGGAATTGGCCTGGCGGTGGCCGGTGTGCCGGCTGCGGGGATTCTGACCGCAGTCATGTTCATCCTCTGCGTAGCCCAAGTGGGGGCCGGCGTGGTTCTGATTCCTGCGGTGATCTGGCTCTACTGGGGCGGGCACAACATCTGGGGGACTGTCCTCCTCGTGGTGTCGATCCTGGTTCTGAGCCTGGACAATTTTCTGCGTCCCATGCTCATCAAAAAGGGCGCCGACCTGCCGCTGGTCCTGATCTTAACGGGAGTAATCGGCGGTCTCATCGCCTTCGGAATCATCGGAATCTTCATCGGTCCGGTGGTGCTGGCAGTCACATATCGGCTGCTGGGGGCGTGGGTCGAAGGGGAAATGGATGAGGCCGGGATGGAGATCGGCAGCAAGGGTTAAGGGAAATTGGATTGTCTCCAGCGGTCCAAGAGGCAGGACCCGTTCCCTCCCCATGGAAACCGGAGGATGGTATTTGGAAAAGAAAAGATTTTAGGATTGGGGAGTGCGGTCTTTCTCCCGGGGAAAAGAGAATGGCACCAAGAATCGAAAAAACTTATAATGGCTTAATAAACTTTTTCAGCATCCCGGGACGAGGGAGGAGAAAGGTTTAGAGGGTTTCTTCAAAATTCCTCCAGCCTAACGGCTGCCCTTGTACGGAAACTAGGATTTCAAAGCGGCCCGAAAAGGAGAAGAAGTGATGCAAGAGAAGAAGAGAATGATCGGCCCATTTTTATCGGTCGCAGCGGCGTTCGGCTTCCTGCTGGGGGGATGCGCTTCCGATGGCACCCTGGCAACCCAGAAGATATCGGCCGGGGAGAAGGCCGTCCTGGATGCCCGGGAGGGGAATGCTTCCCAGAACGCCGCCGCCGAACTGAATGCCGCCGAAGGGAATTTGTCCGAGGCCAGGGAGGCTTTTGCCAAGAAGGAATACGAAAAGGCCGCCCGCCTGGCGGACCGGGCTTCCATCGATGCCGAGTTGGCGCGCAATAAAGCGACCGCCGCAAAGGGAAAGAAGAACGCCGAAGAGATGCGGAAAAACATCGAGGCCCTGCGCCAGGAGATCGAAGGACTGTCGAAAAAGTAATTCTTCCCCCCTTTTTCACCGCTCTCCCAAGAAAGAGAGAGAGCGAGGAAAAGGGGCTTCAGACTGCAAAATCAAAATCTCAAGCTGGAACGGGTAGGAATTCGAAAGGAGGGGATAGACCATGCCCGATAGATTTCCCAAATGGGTAAAAATAGGATTGGGATTCATGGCCCTGGCCGGTTTCCTGGCCGCCGGATGCGCCAACTCGCAGCAGGAGAAGATTGCCAAAGACCGTCTGGAGTTGGCCCGGACCGCCTACCTTGAGGCTAAGGCCAACCGGAACGTTGAGGCCTTTGCCCCGCTTCCCTTCGCCGAAGCCGGCAAGGCCCTCCAGGCAGCGGAGCAGGCGAAGAACGCCGTAGAAATGGAGCAGCTGTCCTACGTCGCAGAGAAAAGAGCGAAGATCGCCGTGGCCGTTGCCGAAGGCCGGATGGCCGAGCGGGACGCTGATCGGCTCAGCAAGGAAACGGCGGACATTACCGCCCAGAAGCGGACCCAGGAGGCGAGAATCGCCCAGAAAGAAGCGGAAAATGCCAGGCTACTGGCCATGGCGGAGGCAGAGCGGGCAACCAAGGCCAAAAAGGAAGCCGAGGAGGCGAGGTCATTGGCCGCAGCGGAGGCGGAGCGGGCGGCCAAGGCCAAGGGGGAGGCGGAACAGGCGAGAATGGCGGCCCGGGCGGAAGCGGAGCGGGCGGCCAAGGCCAAAGCTGAGGCGGATCAGCTCACGAAAGAACTTTCCGACCTCAAGGCCAAACAGACCGAACGGGGGATCATCCTCACCCTGGGGGATGTCCTGTTCGCCACCGGCAAAGCCGACCTATCCCCGGAAGCCATGCGCAGCGTGGATAAACTGGTCGAATTTCTGAAGAAGTATACCAATCGGAATGTGCTGATCGAAGGCCATACCGACAGCGTGGGAAGCGACGAATTCAACCTGACCCTTTCCCAGAAGCGGGCCGATTCGCTCAAAGAAGCGCTGACCGGCAAGGGGATCGAGGAGAGACGGATTACGACGGTAGGGTATGGGAAAAAATACCCTGTGGCTAGCAATGATACCGCGGCAGGGAAACAACAGAACCGGCGGGTGGAAGTGAGCATCCTGAACGAAGGGGTGAAACCCGAGACCCAGTTCCGGCAGTAGAGAGCCCGAGGATCGGTGGCTTTGGCCAGGCAAGGTATTTGCAGAAAGGGGAGGGAAGTATGAAATGGGCGATTCCAGCATTGGCCCTTTCATTTTTTCTGTTTTCGGCACCGCTGTCCGCCCAGGTTAGCGCGGAATTCGAGAAGACCCGGGAAGCGATGCAAAAACAGAAGGATGATATGATCGCCGCAGACATGAAGCTGACGGAGGAGGAGGGCAAAGCCTTCTGGCCTCTCTACCAGGAATACCAGGAGGCCCTGCGCAAACTGCAGGACCGGTCCTTCAAGCTCCTGGCCGAGTACGCCCAGGAAAGGGAGAATGAAACCTTCACGGATCAAAAAGCCAAAGCCCTCCTGGATGAATACATGGACATCGAAAGAGAAGACCTTTGGTTGAAGAGAACCTACCTGGAAAGGTTCAATAAGCGATTGCCGGCCAAGAAGGTGATGAGGTATTTCCAACTGGAGAACAAAATCGCGGCCATGATCAATTATCAGACTACCCAAATGATCCCTCTAGCCAAATAATTTCTTTCCATCCATCCCACATTTTCTTTCCCTGTATCAAGAGCCGCTTCTCTTCCCCCTTCGGGTCCGGGGGGAGAATTTCTGGGATTGCAGTGGCGGTCGTTCGGTTTGATTTTTAACAGGATGTCACCTATGCTAGATAAAGGGAAAAGTTAAAAAGGAAATGGCTATGAAAGGGAAAGAAAAAAGGGGGGAGGCCAGCCATTCCGGGAATAGAGAGGCTTCCCGAAAGAAGCGGGAATTAAAGGAACAGGTCATCCGCTTCTGCCGGGACCGGGGGGTTGATCTGATCGGTTTTGCCCCCGTAGAGCGGTGGGATGAAGCCAATGAGGTGCCTGCCGATTTCCGCCCCCGGGCCCTTTGGCCGCCGGCCAAGACGGTGATCGTGTTGGGCCTGCAGATGCCCCTGCCCATTGTGGAGACCACTCCCTCCGTCGTGCATATGGAACTGTACAAAACAGCCAACGCCGAGCTGGATCAATCAGCCTACGATCTGGCCAGATACCTAAATCGCCTAGGGCATGCTTCGATCTTTTTCCCCCGCGATGGCTACAGCAGCATGAGGGCTCTCCGGGAGAACAACCGCGCCGCCTTTGCGCATATACCGGCGGCCAAGTATGCGGGCCTGGGGACTATCGGAGCCAGTCATAACCTTCTGACCCCGGAATTCGGCCCGCGGGTCCGCTTTGTTTCCGTCTTCACTTCGGCGGAAATTCCTCCAGACCCCATGCTAGGAAAAGACCTTTGCATCAAATGCCAGGCCTGCGCCAAATGTTGCCCGAAGAAGGCCATCCGGATGCGACCCGATCGGGTGATCGGGGATTATGATGACCAGGCCTGCCTGAAAATGGCCGAGGAACTCGTCGCTCAGCGGTGTTTTCCCTGCGGGGTTTGCACCAAAGTCTGCCCTATCGGGGAAGATCGGACACTCTACAAGCAATCCGGGTCCATGAAAAAGTACCTTCGAGAGGCAGAAGCCCTGGCGGCGAATCCGGAGGACCCGGAATACAAATCCTGGTCCCATCTGCGGAAATACGGGGTTGCGAGGGGTAAAAAGCAGGGAAGGGGCGAAGAATAAGGGGCGTGGATGGGCGAGATCGCGCGAGTCGCATTCCGGATCGTCTTTGCAGGGAGGAGATAGGGGCAATCAAGGAGATAAATCCATGAACCTGGAAGATTTTTGCGAAGGTTTTCAATCTCTCCAAAGAGAAAGGCCTAAGACTACTCGACTCCTCGACGCTGGGCAACAGCTTTTGGGGGAACTGCTGAAAGACCCGACGTGGTTTGGGGAATTTTTGCAGAGATATATTGCCGGTCCTGGCTTCCTAACAGATCAGCCCACCTCGGTTTTCGACAACGAAATAAGAGTCCATCGCAGTCCGGAAAAGGCCTTCACCATCCTGGCCTATATTTGGGACAACCCAGACCACTGTCCCGTTCATGACCACGGCGCCTGGGGGCTGATTGGCTCCCTTCTGAGTCCCTTGCGAGAAGTGAAATACCGCCGATTGGACGATGGGAAGGTTGAAGGGTTCGCCGAATTGGAACAGGTCTCGGATTCTTTGCTGGAACCGGGCAAAGTCGGATTCGTTCTCCCCCTGAATAAAGGAATTCATCAGACTGGGGCGGCGGGGCATGCCCTGACCCTCTCTCTTGGGGTTTATGGGAGAAGCATCCGACAGGGTTACATTCATTTTTTCAACCCAGCGGAAAAAAAGATGATTCGAGCCCACACTCGAATTTTGTTTCGAAAGGTTTTGGCCCTCCGGGCCTTAGCCTCCTTGGGAGAGGCTGTGGGGCAAACATTCTTGACCCCATCCCTGCTTGAGTCCCTGCCTGAAGATGTAGCCCGAGAATTCCGGCGGTTTTCTTCCAGCTGAACTTCGGTTTTTGCATCGGGCTCTTTGCGCCATACGGTTCACTAGGTCAGGACCAGCCAAATCCCCATCAACCCCACAAAGACGCAGATCAAACGGATAAAGAGCTTATTGGAAATGCGCTGGTTGAGCCACTTCCCGGAGATGGAACCCAGGAAGAGAGCGGGCAGAAGAGCAATGCAGAGCATGAGGATGTGGAAAGTCAAAATATGGTAATAAACGTAAGAACCGATCTTTAACAGCCCTGTGGTGAAAAAGAGGAAAACCGTGGTCCCCACGAAGACCTCCTTCGTGCGGCTGTGGGGAAGCAGGTAGAAGGAAAAAATAAGGCCCCCCACGTGAGCCATGGCGCTGATAATGCCCGAGGCGAACCCCAGCCCTACTCCCTGCGGGGCGGTCGGGCGGAGACGCTCTTTCCATTTCGGCCGGTCGATGGCCA
>DASPRR010000629.1:0-9094 GCA_035624375.1 Thermodesulfobacteriota bacterium
AAATGGAAGAAATATGGGAAGGATATCTTGCCTCTTTGGGTGGCGGACATGGATTTTGTTTCGGCCGAACCCATCCTCCGGGCCCTTCATCAACGGGTGGATCATGCTTTCTTTGGTTACACCATCCCATTGGGGGAGCTATGCGGTACGATCCTCAATCGGTTGAAAGCCCTGTATCAATGGGAAGTCCGTGAGGATGAGGTCTTTTATCTCCCGGGCCTGGTTACAGGATTGAATTTTGCCGTTCAGGCCTTTTCCGTACAGGGAGAAGGGGTTCTAGTGCAACCTCCGGTCTATCATCATTTTGTAAAAGACCCAGTCCATCACGGGCGCGTCCTTGTCGACCCTCCCTTGGTAGAAAACGGGGATCGTTATGAGGTGGATTTCGAAAGTTTTGAAAAAGCCATTACCCCGCAAACCAAAATTTTCATTCTGTGCAATCCCCACAACCCGGTCGGCCGCGTTTTCACCAGGGCGGAATTGGAAAAAATGGCCGAGGTCTGCTTGCGCCACCGGGTCGTGATCTGTTCGGACGAGATTCATTGTGATTTGGTCTTCCCGGAATTTCGCCATATTCCCATTGCCAGTCTCAGCCCGGAGGTGGCCCGATGGACCATTACCCTCATGGCCCCGAGCAAGACCTACAATCTGGCCGGTTTGCGGTGCGGTTTTGCCGTAATTCAGAATCCCGAGTTGGCCAAAGGCTGGAGGAAGGCGACTTTGGGGCTCAACCCTGGGTTGAACATCATGGGACAAGTGGCGGCCCTGGCCGGGTACCGGGAAGGGAAAGAGTGGTTGGATCAGGTCCTTGCATATTTACGCACAAACCGGGATTTTCTCCATCGGACCATCCCGGAGAAACTTCCCGGTGTGAGGATGACCAAGATGGAGGCCACCTATTTGGCCTGGCTGGACTGTCGTAAGACAGGGATTCCGGGGAATCCTTCCCAGTTCTTCCTGAAAGAGGCCAAAGTAGCCCTCAATGACGGAGGGGAATTCGGGAGAGGCGGGGAAGGTTTTGTCCGCCTGAATTTCGCCTGTCCCCAGGAGATGCTGAATCAAGCTTTGGAGCAGATGTCGTGGGCCATGCAGAAGCTCCCATAGGAAGGTTCGATAATCCGCCCATTCCTGAGAAGACATCTGTTGCGGAACAAGGCCTTGTTTTTCCGGGAGGCTGAATGCATTTCCGGTCTTCTCTATCTCTCGATGAAACAAAGAAACAGCGGAGAGAGGTGAACCGCATTTCTGCCCTTCCTGGCTGAAGTAATGGACTAGGAAGGTGCATCGACCGCCGGGTATCCGGCGGCCAGAAATCCCCCAGATGAATTGTGGAGGGTTTAAAAGAGAGCGTGTCGGCCGAACTTCGCCCGACCTGAGAGTTTTTAACCCGCCGCTTGTCAGGATTCTCCGAGGGCTGAATGGGGAAGAAACTTCAGGCCTCCTGTGGCCGGAAGTGGGTTGGAGCGGGCCAGGAGGAGAATCTCAGATGGAGGGCCCCTTTTCCCGGAGAATTCTTTTGAACTCCCCGAGATAGTCATCGACGGGTAATTTCCATTTTTCGGGTTCGAGGGGCATGATGATGGAACGTTTGTACCAGGAGGATTGGTCTGCTTTTTCATTCAAATCGGCTAGAAAGGGCTGGGGGTAAAGGGTCTTAGAATTCTGATAGATGATAAGCACATTAGGGCGCAGGAGCATCTCAGGTTTCACCCCGCAAACGACCCCCATTTCCTCTGTATCCAAAAGAACGAAGGTCCCAAAAGGATAGATCCCGATGCATTGGATGAATCTTTCCACCATCAATCGGTTGAATTCTACAGGTCCCTCTTCGTAGAGCTTTCGGATCGCTTCGTGGGGCTGAACTGCTTTTTGGAAAGGACGGTCGGTGGTGACCGCGTCGTAAAAATCGATGATCCCGGCGATCTGGCCGCCGAGGCTGATGGCCTCTCCCTTGAGGCCGAAGGGATAGCCGTTTCCGTTGTAGCGCTCGTGGTGCTGGAGGGCCAGCTGCTTGGATGGCTCGGGGATGCCTTTGGATTCCTCCATGATCTCCAGGCTGTAAACCGGGTGTTTTCTCACTTCCACCCATTCTTTTTCACTGAGGGTATCCGGCTTTTTCAGAATACCCGGATCGATCCTCAATTTGCCTATATCGTGCAAGAGCGCTCCAATTCCGATCTCCACCATGTCTTCCCGGGGAAGGTTTAGATGCCGTGCCATGGATAGGCTTAGGATGCAGACATCAAGGGAGTGGACAAAGATATATTCGTCGTAAATCCTTATCCGGGCCAGGCTGGCGAGGGCTTCGTGGTTTCGCAGGACGCTGTCCACCATTGAATTCACAGCCCGTCTGACCCGGTCTCCCTCGATGCTCTTTCCCATCCGCACCTCGTTGATTACATTCCGGACCACGGTCTGCGCTTCCGCCTTGACCTTCCGGGCGCCATGAATTTCTTTGATGAAGGGAATCTCGTCATCAAAGGGGATGCGAAGGGGGGATTCCGGGGAGAACAGACTCTCCCCCACCTGTCCGATCTTCTCCTCCCAAAAAGCCACAGAATCAGATTTTTCCATCCTTTCGAAAGGAACTTCTTCCTTGGGTTCATCGACCGCCCCACCCTTATATGGGTGAGATGGTGCGGCTTCAAGGGTAGGAACAAGCTCTGTGACCTTTTTCGAATAAGCCTCGACAGGTTGCGATGGAGGAGAGGGAGCCTCAGAAGGCAATGCTTTTACCTCTTCCGGTCTTTTATCGGTTAAATTCGGGCCAGGATTTGATCCTTCATCTCCCGAAGGGATAGCGCCCCCCCCTTCAACCTTTATGGAAGGAACGTCGAGACCCTGCTGGGGGTCTATGTAAACCTCCTGAATTCCGTACTTTTTTAGCTTTCCAATCTTCTTGGGAGAGTCAATCTTAAGCTGATTCCTAAAGAAAGGATGACTTATCCAAGAACGACCTAGGTTGACGATGAACATTCCCACTTTTAGCTCGTCTACACCGATTTTCTTCAATTTTGTTTTGTCAGCGTTCATGGTCATTGAATTTTTTATTCCTCTGCCTTTTTATAAGAAAATATATTTTTTTATTGATTTTAATAAGTTAGCCTGGATTTCTGGCTTTTGCTTTTCAATTTTCTGAAGGCTTCAGCCCCCGCGAAGGGTGAGTGGCAAAATAGAAGCCCGGAATGTCCCTCAACGGTCTTCAAAGCCGCTCTCTTATAATATCGTTTGAAATTCCCAAGACCTTGAATGATTTAAGGTAGTTTTGTGGGTCCCTTGGGTGTGAACCTTGGGGCGGCAGGGGATAAAATTATATCAGAGCCAGGCGGTCGGCAACAGCCAGGCCCTCCCGGGTTGGGCGAAGATAACCTTCCTGGACGACGATCAGCCCCTCTTCCTCAAGCTTCTGCAAGATTTTTCTCCTCTCCTGGAGAAAATTTTCTCCGTGATTTTTTGAAAAATCATTCAGGTTGATCCCCCTTGCAGTCCGGAATCCCAGGAAGAAAGCCTCTGTCTGAAGCTGCTCCGGGGTGAGGATTTCGAAGTTGTCCAAGGGCAGGGTTCCCGCACGGAGAGTGTTCATGTAGGCCGTGATTGAAGGGGTATTCCACCAGCGGACCGATCCAGAGAAAGAATGGGAGGATGGGCCCAGACCCAGGTAAGGAGTATGATTCCAATATTTTTGGTTGTGACGGGAGGCATTCTGCAAACCCCGGGAAAAATTGGAAACCTCATAGTGAATAAATCCTACCTTCTCCAGCGATTCCGAGGTGGCCAGGAAGAATTGACGGAGGTCTTCCTCTTTGGGAAATGCAAAAGTCCCCCGGCAGTGGGCTTTCCCCATGGGGGTGTCCTCCTCAAGGGTGAGTTGATAACAGGACACGTGCTCGGGGGAAAAGGTGATGGCGCGTCGAAGAGTATCCAGCCAGGATTCCAGGGTTTGCCCGGGAACACCGTACATGAAGTCCAATCCGAGATGATGAAAACCGGCTTCGCGGGATGCTTCGATGGCTTGGATGGCCTTTTCGGCGTCGTGTCTCCGCCCCAAGAAGAACAGAACATCGGGGGCAAAGGATTGGACGCCCAGGTTGAGCCTATGAATCCCCAATTCTCTAAGGGCCTGCAGAAAAGAAAAATCCAGGTCTCCAGGATTGGCCTCCAGAGTGAATTCCGTCGTACGGGCTAAAGGGAAATATTTGCGGGTTTTTCCAAGAATCTCTTCGATTTGACGGGGACTAAGGACGGAGGGAGTGCCTCCTCCGATATAGACCGTATCGAAAGGGGATGAAAAAGTCTGGCTGACCATCTCCATTTCTTTTCCCAGGGCTTCGATAAAGCCGGGGATGAGCGACAGGTCGGTTTGCGAATAGAAACTGCAGTAGGGACATTTCGTTACGCAGAAGGGGATATGAATGTAGAGGCCGGGCGGTCCTTGATTTCGGATTTCGAATTGCGGATTTCGGATTGACCCTTTCGGGTTGGGGAACTGCTTTGCCTCAGTCATCATTGCTTTTCAGGACCGCCAGAAACGCGCTCTGAGGGATGGTCACGGACCCGATCATCTTCATCCGCCTCTTGCCCTCTTTCTGCTTTTCCAAAAGCTTTCGCTTCCGGGTGATGTCCCCGCCATAGCATTTAGCGGTTACATCTTTCCGATAGGGAGAAATGGTGGTCCGGGCGATGATCTCGCCGCCGATAGCCCCCTGGATGGCCACCCGGAACACCTGGCGGGGAATCTCCTCCTTCAGCCTTTCGCAAGCCTGAAGGGCCCGGGAACGGGCATGGCCGCGGTGGAGGACCTGGGAAAGGGCGTCCACCTTGTCCCCGTTGACCAGGATGTCAAGGAGAACCAGGTCGCTTTCCCGGTAATCCAGGAGGTCGTAATCGAAGGACCCGTATCCCTGGGTGATGGTTTTGAATCGATCGTAGAAATCGTAGATCACCTCGGCCAGGGGCATTTCATAAGTCAATTCCACCCGCTTGGGACCCAGGTAGTTCATCTTGGAATTGACCCCCCTGCGATCCGTGCAGAGCTTCATGACCCCTCCCAAGTATTTATCGGGTGCGATCATAGTCGCCCGGATGTAGGGTTCCTCAGCCTTGATGACGTTCGCTCGGTTCGGGTAGTGGGCCGGGTTGTCCACGTCAACCATGCTCCCATCCTTGAGGTTGAACCGGTACCGAACGCTGGGGACGGAAAGAATGATGGAAAGATTATACTCCCGCTCCAGCCTCTCTTGGACGATTTCCAGGTGGAGAAGTCCCAGAAAGCCACAACGGAACCCCTGCCCCAGAGCGACGGAGGAGTCCTTCTGGTAGATAAAGGCCGCGTCGTTGAGCTTGTATTTTTCCAGGGCTACGGAGAGGTCCTCGTAATCGTCCGAAGCAATGGGGTAGATGGAGGAGAAAACAACCGGTTTTATATCCTTGAAGCCAGGAAGCGGCCGGCCGCAAGATCGGCTGTCGAGGGTGATGGTGTCGCCGATGCGAACGTCGGAGATGGTTTTGATGCCGGCGATGATGTAACCCACTTCTCCCGCAGCCAGCTGCTCCATGCGTTCCCGGCAGAGGGAAAAGCGGCCCACTTCCTCCACTTCATAGTCGGCTTGGTTGGAGAGAAAGCGGATCGTGTCCCCTTTCTTCACGGCCCCTTCAAAGACCCTGCAGTGGACGATGGTGCCCCGGAAGGAATCGTACTGAGCATCGAAGATCAGGGCCGCGAGGGGGGATTCGGGCGATCCTCTGGGAGGGGGGATCTTTTGAACGATTGCCTCCAGAATCTCTTCGATCCCGATTCCGTCCTTGGCTGAGCACTTTAGGTGGGTGGCGGGATCGAGTCCCAATTCCGTGTCGATCTGCTCCAGGACCCGGTCCACATCAGCCGTTGGAAGGTCGATCTTGTTGATGACCGGGATGATTTCCAGGTTGTTCTCCATGGCCAGGAGGAGGTTGGCGATGGTCTGGGCCTGGACTCCCTGAGCGGCATCGATGAGCAAAAGGACGCCCTCGCAGGACGCGAGAGCCCGGGAGACTTCATACGTGAAGTCCACATGGCCGGGGGTGTCGATCAGGTTGAGGAGGTAATCCTTGCCGTCCTTCGCCCGGTAGGGAAGGGTCACCGCCTGGCTTTTAATGGTGATGCCTCGCTCTCTTTCGATGTCCATGTTGTCCAGGATCTGGTCGCGGAAATTCCGCTCCTCCACCAGTCCGGTATACTGGATAAATCGATCGGCCAGAGTGGATTTCCCGTGGTCGATGTGGGCGATAATGCTGAAATTGCGGATGTTTTCAGGCATGGATTTTATGCACCCCACCCAGGAGAGCGATTCTCTTCGGGGCACTGGATCGAATTCTCAGGGGAATCACCAAAGAAACTCGACAGGATCTTTTCCCTGGAAGAAAAACCTAGGTGGGTTTTAATAATATTTTATCACAGGCCGGTGCACATTTCATCGTTTTTCCCGCCTGCTGGCGATACCGATGGAAATTTATCATTTTGACCGTGGCTATGAGAGATTAACAAAAAAGAGGGGACCTCTGAAAGGATTCATTTCGAGTCCTTTTTGGAGGGCGGCAACTCCTTCTTGGAGGGCGTCAACTCCTGGACCTCCTTTTGAATGGATGCTCTTTCCCTAGGTGAATCGTTGTAATAGGGGAGGGCTCTTTGGAACTGAGCCAGGGCGGTCTTCCCGTCTCCCAAGAGTTTATAGTAGTATCCGAGGCTCCGGTAGGCGGCTCCCAACATATTTTTGGCCCCGTAGGCCATAGCGAGGTGATAATAGTTTTCTCCAAAGTTGGGGTCCAGTTTATTGGCTGTCAGAAAGGCCTGGAGGGCATCGTCCACCCTTTTCTGCTCCAGGTAAACCCTTCCCAGATAGAAATAAGCTTTGGCGTCGGAAGGAGAAAGAGAACGGGCCTGTTCCGCGTATTTTTGGGCTTCCGCGACGTTTGCTTTGAGAAAATAAGCTGCCGCCAGTTCGCGGTAAATTTCCCCGTCTTGAGGGGCCAGGGAAGCCGCCTGGGACAAGTTATCTATGGACCGGTCCAAGGCTCCCATCTTCCTCTGGGCCAAACCCAGGCCGAAGAGGCATTCCGGGTCATCCGGCTGCCTTTTCCGGCAGTTTTCGAAGTAAGTCACCGCCCGGGCGGTGTCTTTTTCTTCACACACCAGTTTGGTCTGGACGCGCTTCAAATTTCCTTCCGGGGGCCGCCTGTTCTCCGTCTTGGGTAAATTCATCATCTGAATTTCCATGTTTCCCATCCTCTGCTCAGCGGCCGGGTGGGTGAGGAGGTAGGCGGGAGGGTCGGTGGATGCGGGTCCAGAAATCCGGCGTAATTTCTTGAGCATGGTGACCATGGCCTGCGGATCATATCCGGCGCGCTCCATGTATTTCAGACCCAGGTAGTCGGCTTCCTCTTCATACTCCCGGCTGTATTTCAGCATGGCGGTGGCTGAGGCGGCCTGTGCCGTAACGCCGATGGCGGTCGCCGCCTGGGGCCCCAGGAAGATTCCTGCCAGCAGGGCTCCCAGGGTGGCTAGGCCCAGTTTCATGCCCTGCTCCGATTGCCGGGCAATGTGTCGGGCCAGGACGTGTCCGATTTCGTGGGCCATCACGCCCGCCAGCTCGTCTTCTTTTTCCACCATGAGGATCAAGCCGCTATTGAAAAAGACTTTCCCGCCGGGAACGGCAAAGGCGTTGATTTCCGGGGTATTCAGGACGTAGAACTCATATTCAAAGGGCTGAGCCTCCATGGTGGCCAAAACTCTTTTCCCGATCCGGGCGATATACTCCCGGGGGGCGGGGTCCTGCACCATGGGCCAGATCTTGCGCACCTCCTGGAGGACCTTCTCACCCAATTCCCGTTCTTCCTGGATGGTCATTGCTGAGACGGGGGGAGGGGTGTAGAGGACAGAAAAAAGGAAAACCACCGCCAGAAAGACGGATAACCGTCGGGAAAATGAGGACTTCAGTCGAGTCATAGCCTATTTTAGCGCGATTCGGGGGCAAAGTCCAATCCAACCCCAAGGATCCCGCCTGGAAATTGATGGTTTGTTGTTGGCAACCGCGAGCCCCGCCTTCACGGGGAAACATTTTGTTAGCCGTATTAGTAACTGGAGGGTTTTATAAAGAAAGAATTCGCCTTATTCCAGGATCAAGCGGTCCACGGCGAATTGATCGACCTTCAGCGAGTCCAGCCGAAGGCGATAATCCGGGGCCAGGAGAATTTTCCCTCCTGCGATTTTCAATCCTTCAGCCAGGATTGACCCCTTCTGCTTCAGGAATCCGTTCATCTCTCCGGCGTGGATTGACATGCGTCCGGCCACCAGGGCTTCCTGATAACAGCTGACCTCGCCGGCCGCGCCGTTCCCCAGAATGATCCCGAAACCCATTCGACGGGAAATCTCAATCGCGTGAGCCAAGGCTTCCGCGCTGCCCATTTTCATGATCTTGAATTTGACGAAGCGAGCACAGCCAAGTTTCTTTGCTTTTTCCACGGAATCCATCCCGTAAATCGATTCGTCCAGACCCAGAGGAAGGGGAGAGACCTTGGAGAGTTCCACCATGGAATCCCAATCATTCTCTTTAAAAGGCTGCTCCAGAAATTCGATCCCATGAGGATCAATGCTCTGGACAAACCTCTTGGCATGGAGAAGGGTGTACCCCTGATTGGCATCCGCCCGCAGATGCGCCCTTCCTTGGATCATCTCTTGCGCCAGTTTTACCCTTTCAATGTCCCTATCCACATCGAAACCAACCTTGATCTTTATGGTGTCATAACCGCGGGAAATGAAATCTTCGATTTCCATGCGAATCCCTTCCGGGTCCGTCGCCTGGAGAATCCCCAGCATGGGCACAGATAGAAGCTGGGAAGGAGGGGCAAGAAGGGACTTCGGGTTCAGCATTTCCAGGGCGGTCAAAAAAGGGGTCACCGAGCAGGGCATTTCCTTCGCATGCCTGGAAATCGAATCCCGGGCTTTTTCCACCGGGAGGCCGAGAATCTTTGGGCTTTGTTCTTTGGCAAACTGCCAGACCTGATCGGCGGTCTCCCAAAAATAGCCCTGAATATCTGCCATGGCCTCTCCCAGTCCCTC
>DASPRR010000636.1:0-2225 GCA_035624375.1 Thermodesulfobacteriota bacterium
AGAGGGTTGACCCACCGGGACCGGAAGATTGATCCAATTTGCCCCGTCGAAATAAGTCACGCTGCCCGTAAGGCGATTTGTCCTGATTTGATAGGTCCTATCTCCGGATGGGATCGTGGCATAATGATAGAGGGTCGGCCAGAAAAACGCTGCCAAAAGTACGGCAACGAAAGCAGCCCCCCCCAGAAGAATTTGGCCCCAGGGGAAATGACGACCCGTTTCTTCGTCTGGGGTCGAACGATCTGGCGCCTCGGAAATTTCTTGGGGGGGTTCCGCGAATGGACGTCTGCTTTCCCTTTGTCGCAAGGCAAGAATTTTCTCATAGGCATGAGTTATTTCTGCTAACTTCCTTTCCGCCTCCTGGCGGAGGGGAGAGGTATCGGCAAACTGATCGGGCTGCCAGAAAGCGACCAACCGCTCATAGGTTTCCTTGATTTTTTCCAGGGGAGCATCGGGGGATATCTGGAGAGACTCGTAATAGCTTTGCAGGGCATCTTTCTGCATGCTGTCCCCTTCAGACTTTTCGGATTCAGCGACCCGCTGGTACATGGTTTCCAATTCAGCGAGAAGTTTCTCTTCTTTGCGGTCCTGACTTTCCATGTTACGGATCCTTACGGGTGAAGGGTTCCCCCCGTCTTGTTTCCGGCCTGGGTTCAAAGTCTCGCCTGGATCTGTTTGCCCGGGACAACCGTTTAATAGCCCTGGAACCAGACCCTTCTGTGAAAAACCCCGCTGTGCGCACCGGAGACCTCACAGCGGGATAAAGGTCCTTTTTCAGGAACTTTCCCCCTCAATCCTCTTCATATAACGGCCTACAACGGATTCTGGATTCAGGTGAAAATACTGCACGTAGGCTTTCAGGAAACTCCTTAAATGGAGGCGAGAAGGCAACTCGTAGAACCGATCCTCCTCGATACACCGGAGCATGCCGGGCCGAATCTTTGTCCACTCGGAAATCTGGTCCAGGGAAACCCCCAATTCCATCCTCAACCTTTTCAGGTCCATTCCCGTCAGGGCCTCCTGGGAGAGGATTTCTTTGACCACCGGATTTTCCACTGCCTGGGGTTTTTCCCCTTCCGGTTGGGAGGCCGGGTCTGCGGAGCCTTCCGGTCCCACCGAGGCCCCCTTTTCCCCGTCGCTCCGGTATTGGGGACCCTCTTTGATAACCCCCTGTTGAATCAGCCTTTGATCATATTCGTACCTGGCCCTCTCGTTGATCAAGGTGCCGAACGCTTCGTTGAGCCTAACCTGGATTTCTTTTCTTTCTTCGGCGGAGAAAAGGGAATAAATCACCAGCGAGTCTTCACTATAGATTTCCAACGCTCTTTTATAGGCCTTCCGGACCTCGAAGGCTGTGGCCTCCGCAGGAAGGTCCAGGATTTCGTAATGGGTCAATTCGCCCAAGGGCCTCATCGGATTCTATTCCTCATTGTTCTCGCCCGACTGCGGCCGTCTCCAGGGCGCCGCCTGCGGGACCGGATCCCTCCCCCCTGGTTCCCGCCCCCAGGATATGTTTGGAAAATTTTTCAAGGTCCGCCGCGGTTTGTGTGTGGAGGTATTTCTCCAGAAAAGGAACTTTCTGACAGACCGATTCATGGACCAGGTCGTCATAGGAGATGTTGCCGATGAATTGCAGGGAGAGGCCGAGGTGCTTTTCAATAATGCGGCAGATTAAAGCCCCCAATCTGGGGTTATCCCGTTTGCGAAGCTGGTTCAGAACCAGCTTGAATTGAAAAGCCCGCAGAGCCTGTTCCACGATTTTACCCTTCTCCGGCTCCAGTTCTCGGATGACGGAAAGAAGGTATTCCGGGTTATTGACCATCGCCCCATTTTTCCTTGCTTCCGTCTCTTCCACCAGGGTTCGGAAATGATAGGTTTTGAGAAGCTGCCGGATCTTGCGGGCGTACACGGCTCGTATTAGGCGGTACATATTTTCAATGGCCGTAGGCTCGGGGGTAACAACGAAGATACCCGAATCGGAGATCAAGAAGAAATCAATGGTGTTAAAGGATGTACCGGCTCCCAGGTCCAAGAGGGTGAAGTCGTAAGAGAGGTTGGAGATGGCCCGAAAGATCTTCATTTTTTGCTCGTAGGCCATATTGGCTGTGTCCAGGTTGTTCCCGGCCCCGCTGATCAGGAAGAGGTTGGGAATCCTGGTTTCGATGACCGTTTCGGCCAGAGTTCTGACTTTTTTATTTATAAAATCCGAAAGGCTTTTGGACTGA
>DASPRR010000637.1:0-9160 GCA_035624375.1 Thermodesulfobacteriota bacterium
GAAAGCTTTGAACGGCCCTATTGACTTCATGGAGAAAAGGAATCAGACTTTTCAGGAACGACGGGATGTGGTTGTGCAGGGATTGCGGGAAATTGGCCTGGAGGTGGAAAGTCCCCAAGCAACCTTTTATGTCTGGTCCACTATCCCCGGGGGATATACCTCTAGAGATTTCTGCTATCGGGTCCTGGAAGAAGCCAACGTTTGGATGATCCCGGGTTCTATGTACGGAAAATGTGGCGAGGGCTACTTGCGCATCGCCCTGACCCATCCCGTGGAGAGGCTGGCCGAGGCCATGAACCGTTTGAAGAAATTTAAATAGGGAAACTCCGGTAGGCGGGGATTTAAGGAAACGGTATGCCTAAAGTGGAAGTGCGCCACCTGCAGGGCACCCGGTTGATGGGGGTGGCGCGCGAACATGCCCTGATTTTTGACAAGACCATCGAAGGGGGTGGAACCGGCCTGGGGATCAATGTCAGCGAGCTTTTCCTCTTTTCTTTGGGAGCCTGTATTACCTTTAATCTCCTGCAGTATACCGCTACTCATCAGATGAAAGTCCAGGGAATCCGGGTGGGCCTTTCCGACGAACAGCAATCTTCCCCGAATCGAATCTCCAGAGTAAAGGCGCAGGTCTATATCTCGGGGGAGGTGAGCGAAGATGAGCTTCTCCGCCTGCTGCGATCGGCCAGAGGGTGCAAGATTCACAATACCC
Source organism: Thermodesulfobacteriota bacterium (assembly GCA_035624375.1). Taxonomy (GTDB): domain Bacteria; phylum Desulfobacterota; class SM23-61; order SM23-61; family SM23-61; genus SM23-61. Next base: position 710 of record DASPRR010000637.1, read on the forward strand.
TGAAGGCTGTCCCGGAGATCGAAGTGTCCATGCATCGGGAATAAATGAAGGGAGGGTTCATGTTTTCATCCAAAAAGAAATTCGCGGGCCTAATGGTCCTTGTCAGCTTCCTTTTTTTCTGTCCGTGGACGGCCAAAGCCGCGGACGCCGATTATCCCTCCAAACCCGTAACCCTGGTTGTCGGCTTTCCAGCCGGGGGGGCCGTCGACCTTACAGCCCGGGCCCTGGTAAACGGGGCCAAGAAACACTTCCCCCAGCCGATCATCGTGGAAAACAAGAGCGGCGCCGGCGGAATGGTCGGGCTCGCCCAGGTGGGCGTGAAACCGCCCGACGGGTACACCGTCGGGGTCATCGGCAGCCAGGCTGCCGCAGCTTCCTGGCACATGGGCACAACCAACTACAACCAGCTGGATGACTTTACCCACATTATGCGCTACGCAGGGCTTATGTTCGGGATCGTGGTTCGCCAGGATTCGCCGTTCAACACCCTGCTGGATGTCATAACCTACGCCAAGGCAAACCCGGGGAAGGTTTCCTTCGGAACCTCGGGGGTTGGTTCAACTGGGCATCTGGCCATGGCAACCCTGGCCCAGGAAGCCGGGGACCTCCAGTTGACCCATATCCCTTACAAGGGCGGGGGAGAGTCTCTTCCCGCCTTGCTTGGAGGGCATGTGGATGTGCTGTCCGATGCCTCGTCCTGGACTTCCTTGGTCGATGCCGGCAAATTTCGGGTCCTGGCGGTCTACTCCTCGGAACGCAGCAGGATGTACCCTTCGGTGCCCACAGTCAAAGAGTCTGGTTATGCCGTTGTCTACAGCAACCCCCTGGAGCTCTTCGGCCCCAAGGGATTGCCCGGTCCCATCGTCTCCAAGCTGCATGACGCTTTCCGTAAGGGTATGGACGACCCGGGATTCGATGCCGTTCTCAAGAAAATGGGCATGCCTATGCTCTATCTCGCGGGGGAAGAACTGCTCAAATCAAACCGCGAGAATTTTGAAAGAATGAAAAAAGTGGTAGAAAAGCTGGAACTGCAGAAGAAATAGGTCGCTCAGCCGCAAGCGATTCGGCCCTAATCAGGGGGGTTTGATCATGGGTGCTGATTTATTCCCAGGCAAGCATCTCGGCCAGGCTTCAACCCATACCCGAGGCTCGCGCGTACCATGACCATCATGAAAGGGGAGGACCTCTGCGATTTCCGTTACTCGCTAAAAGGATGAAGACACCCAGAGCGTAGCGTTCAATCCCAATATTGGCCATTGGCTCTTACACTATGCTCTATGCCCCTTGCCTTTTTGAGGAGAAGGTTATGTCGGAGAAGGTGATTCAGGTGAAGGTATTTCGTTTCGATCCTTCGGCAGACAAAGAACCCCGCTACCAAACCTACCAGGTCCCCCTGGAAAAGGGCATGAGCGCCATGACCGCCCTGGATTACATCTACCAGAACCTGGACGGGACCATCGCCTATTATGATCATGCGGCTTGCGACCTGGGCATCTGTGCCCGGTGCACGGGGATCATAAACGGGAAGCCCGGCCTCTTCTGCCAGACAGTCATCCAGGGGGATGTGACCCTGGAGCCCACCTCAAAAACCAAGATCCTCAAAGACCTGGTCGTAAAAAGAGGGGGAGAGTGAAGATTCTGATCCTGCCGGAGGATCGGTTAAGATTTGGCGGAAAAGCGTGTAGGGGCGGTTCGCGAACCGCCCCTGCATCTGGACAGAAACTGCAATTGGCAAGAAGGGGAACCATATGCCAGATAAGAAACAAATGATAACCAAAGAAGAGGCCTTCCAGCAGGTCAAGTCTATGATCACCCGGGCGGCCTTGATTCACTGGGCCTTTTCCAAAACTCTGATCGGCGAGTTAGGCGAGAAAAAGGGTAAGGCGCTAGCCAAAAAGGCGATCGAACTCTATGGGAAGGAAGTCGGAAAGCGGGTGAAGGAACGGACTTTGGCGAAAAGCCTTCCCCTGAGCCGGGAGAATTTTCAGGATGACCTCCCTGATTTGGGTTGGGCAGAGCGGGAAAAGGTGGAAGTGGAAGGAGAGAAACGTTCCCGAGTTTACACCTGCCACCTGGCCAGGGTGTGGCAGGAGCTTGGCGTTCCCGAACTGGGCCGGATCTATTGTTATGTTGACCAGGCTAAATACGAAGCCTATAATCCGGAACTTCAGTGCGTCCATGTGAAAAACGTGCTGGACGGGGATGCATACTGCGAACTGGCTGTACGGACGAAAAAGAAGCAGGGGGGGTTACACAATCCCTGACGTCGAACGTTGAACTTCGAACACCCAACGTCGAACTTGAACGTTGGAAGATGGATGTTTGATGTTGAACCTCAGTGCTTACTATCAAATCTTTTCAACTCTTCGCTCTTTTGGGAGATTTTCGTGTCTGAACGGACCATCGAAACAGATGTCTTAATTATCGGAGGCGGAGGGGCTGGCTTCCGGGCCGCCATCGGCGCTAGAGAGGCCGGCGTCCGCGCGCTTCTCATCAGCAAGGGTCCCCTGGCCCGGTGCGGCGCTACTCCCATGGCCGGCGCCGATTTTACCCTGGACGGGCTGAGCCTGAGCCAGATGGGTTTCCCCGGCGAACCGAAGGATACGAAGGAGAAGTTCTTCAACGACATCGCTACCCAAGGCTTTTACTTGAACAACCAGAAGCTCCTGGAGCAATACATCCACGCGGCTCCGGCGAGGTTGAAAGAGCTTCTCGACTGGGGGATGAAGGTCGACAGCTCGGAACAGCGGGCGATCTTTACCTCCGGCTTAGGACTGGTGGATACCGTCTATCGCCGGGCGAAGGAATGCGGCGTCGATTTCCTGGAAGATGTGATGGTCCTCGACCTCGTGACTCATGGGGGGAAAGTTGTCGGGGCTCTGGGTTTGGATATATCCACGGGCGATTTCATCCAATTCCGCGTTAAGGCCGCGGTGATCTCCACAGGAGGATGGCACAAGGCGTTTTGGCCCAACGCGGGGATGCGGGACCTGTCTGGGGAGGGAATCGCCATGGCCTGCCGGGCAGGTGCCGAGATCGGCAACATGGAATTCATCACCTTCTGTTGCAACATCCTTCTCTGGCCCCCCCTCTGGAGGGGATCCCTGGCGACTTACATCTTGAGCCTCCGGTTCGACGCCGAGCTGACCAACAGCGTCGGAGAGGTCTTCTTAAAAAAATACGATCCCTTCGTGGTCAAATGGGGCACTTACATGGAGTGGAACAAGGGATTCGTATCCTTCGCCTCCATGAGGGAAATACGGGACGGAAAAGGCTCTCCTCACGGGGGGGTCTATTTCGGTCTGGGTTCTACCCCTTATGCGACCTTTGAAAAAATCGCTTTGGGCCGCTTTCCCGACTGGAAATACAAAGCTCTGGATTTGACCGAGATGCCCAAAATATTCAAAGAGGGGAAGCTCATGGAAGTGGGTCCGGTTGTGGAATACTTCGACGGCGGCATCGTGGTCAACGAAAAATTTGAGACGGCTGTAGAGGGGCTCTACGCCGCCGGGGAGTGCGCCTTGGGCCCCTTCGGCTCCAACCGGGTCTGCTCGGCCATCACCGAGATGCTCGTCCACGGGGCGGATGCCGCCCACAACGCCGGAGAGTACGCAAAGAAAGCCGGGAGGGCCGATCTTCCCGTCCAGGCTTTAAAAGCCCTGGGAGAAAAGGCAGAACAGGCCTTGGTGCGGATGGACGGCCTCAGGCCGGCCCCGATTCGCAGGCAGGTCCAGGAAATGGCTCATAAGAATTTGAGCCCGATCCGGACCCAGAAGGAGTTATCCGCTTTCCTTTCCTTCCTGGACAAAACCATCCAGGACGATCTTCCCCACCTGGCCACCGCCTCCAAAAGCAGGGTTTACAATAAAGAATGGGTAGACGCCATCGAGCTCGAGAATATACTGCACCTGCTGAAATGCGCCACTATTAGCGCTCTGCACCGAACGGAAAGCCGGGGCGTTCATTTCCGGGAGGATTTTCCTTACACGGATAATGATGCCTGGCTGAAAGAAAATATCATCCGCTTCGACAAGGGCGTCCTGGAGGTTTACCGGAGGCCGGTCACCACCACCTCCATGACCCTCCCCAAAGGGAAAGTTCCCTACCTGGATATGCTTAAAAAGATGATGGAGAGCCGGTCGGATGTGGGAGGGCACCACTGAAAGGCAGGAACGAGGTCCGAGAATAAAGATAAAGGAAAAGAGTAGCGAAACGAGAAAAGGAGGAAATTGCCTATGGAAAGAAGATTCGTTGCAGTCCTTTTCGTACTTGGCCTGACGATTGGGTCTTTCCCAACACTGACGACCGCCCATGGTCCTTCGGCTCCTCCCCACCAGTCATACAGCATGGGGGATTTCAAGCTGGAGAGCGGGGAGGTCATCAACGATTTCGCCATTTCCTACGTCACCCACGGAACCCTGAATGAGAAAAAGTCGAATGCCATCCTCATGGTGACGGCCATCAGCGGCAACCACCACCGCCTGGACTTTCTGATCGGCCCGGGGAAAGCTCTGGACACGACGAAATACTTTGTCGTGGCTACGGATGCCATCGGCAACGGCCTCACCACTTCCCCCTCGAACAGCAAAGCCCAGCCGAGGATGAAGTTCCCCCGTTTCACCATCCGCGACATGGTTCAGTCGCAGTACCGCCTCATGACCGAACGCCTCGGTATCAACCACGTGGTGGCCGTAGTGGGGCCCTCTATGGGAGGCATGCAGGCCCTCCAGTGGGGAGTCAGCTATCCAGGTTTCATGGACAGTCTCGTAGCGCTGGTCCCCCTGGCCAAGACCCCTGCTTGGACCGTTCTCATCCTCGAAACCACCCGCAAAGCCCTGATGGTGGACCCGGCATGGAATAACGGCAACTACACCACTCTATCCGAGGGGAACCTCCGCCTGTGGCGCGAACTCCAGGTCTTTGTGAGCTCGCGCAACCCGACCCAGTATCGCTCCCTCTTCCCCAACGGACTCGACCTGCTCCCCTGGCTCAAGGAGCAAGAAGAGCCCCTGCTCAAGAATTTTGACCCAAGCGATTACATCTACCAGACCTGGGCTTACGAGACCCACGATATCAGCACCACCCCGGGCATGAACGGAAACATGTTTAAAGCCCTCCAGGCCATCAAGGCCAAGACCTTGATCATGACCGGGGTAAATGACCTTCTGAACCCGGAGTGGGAACCATTGGAGGCCGCCCGCTACATCAGGGACGTGCACTGCGTAACCATCAACCCCTTCTCCGTGACCGGCCATTTTGCCGGCAGCGGATTAATCCCGGCCGACGTGGATTTTCTCAATCGGGAGGTCGGGAGCTTCCTGGATGTGGTAACGGACCGTGGGAAAAAGCTCCAGTAGTCAAGGAACACCTGGGAGGTCCCCGGAGGGCCTCCCAGACGAGTTCCTCCGTTGATCACCGTCAGCCTGAAGATCCCCTGAGAGACCTGGCCAACACCATCTATCCGGGATCAAGTGAAATCCGCCAGGTCCCAAGCCGGAAAAACGAAATTCATCCTGTTGCGGATGCTCCCTTCCAACCTACAGCTTCCCCCCCCTTGATCCAGGCAGCCAGGGACGCTTCCCGGAGTCGATGACCTTTTCAGCTTATTATTGCGGAGCCGGGGTATCAACGAATAGGGGGCAAGGATGAAAGGGAGCTTTCTCTTTTCCAGTCTCCTTCGGGAGAATCGCGGCCTATAGTCTGGGTTATGCTTTTTGGTCTTGCCCAGCTAGGTGGTTTTCTTCGGAAGGCAATCGAGAAGGGGTAGCAGCTTCTTTCCTTTCAGGGCGTGAATGGCTTTCAGGGCCTCCTCTTTTCCCCGGAAATCCCCCACCGTGACCCTGTACCAGGTTTCCCGGGGCGAAACCTGCCGCTTGAAGACTTTAATAGTCTTTTTGAGCAAAGCCGGCTCATTCCTGTACGGCTGCACCTCCTGGGCCGTCCGGAAGGTCCCCAAATAAACCTGATACGTATTTTTCGAAACCTGCTGGAGGAGGGATTCTTCGGTAAGGATCGGGATTTTGATAGTCTGCCCGCGGAAGATCGAATCCAGATTGGTGATGTGGGGATTGGCTTCCAGAAAGAAATCCAGGAGGCTGAGGTTGAGGACTGGATAGTACTTTTGGGCGATCGCCGAAAGAACCCACCCCTCTCTCACGGCGAAGAATTCTTCTTCAGGTTTCGGCTCGGGTTTAGGTTTTGGCTCGGGCGGTTTTTCAGCCTCCAAGTCCTTTTTCACTTCGATCAATTTGACTTCCGCCTGCGCTGCGCTACTTTCTTCCGAAGGAAGGATCTTGCCCTTGAATTGCATATCCGGCGGAGCGAAATCCCGGCTAAGAATGAAATACCCTGCCAGACTCATTCCCAGAAGGAGGAGGAGTCCAATGATTGCATAACTCCTTCGGCGAGGGAATTTCGAGGGGGGGAATGCAGGCTTGGTGACTTGCAGATATCCATAATCTTTAATCGCCTGGTCGACGATTTTTGAATCGATAATGGGGCTGGTGTTGCTATACCCAATCAAAAGAGCTCGGTCACAGATTAGATTCATCACCCGGGGGATCCCCTTGGCAAACTGCCAGACACGTTTTAGGGCTTCGGAAGTGAACACCTCGGAGGCATCTCTTCCTACCAGATTCAATCGGTGTTTGATGTATCCCCTGCACTCCTCCCGGGTTAGGGGGCTGATCTGCGAATGAACCGCGACTTTCTCTTTGAAGAAGCGAAACTTCTCGGAATTCAGCTTTGCCTCCAGCTCCGGCTGCCCCACCAACAGGACTTGGAGCACCCTTTCGCGCGAATCACCCAGGCGCGAAAGTCGCTCGATCTCTCTCAGGACCTCATCTTCCAATCCCTGAGCTTCATCGATAATAATGACCACCATTTCGTCCCGGCTGGCCCTTGATTGAAGATATTCCTTAAACTTCTCCAGGAGAAAAGGGACGCTCTCTTCATTCTTGTCGATGGGCAGTTCCAGGTCCGAAAGAATATTCTTGAGCAGACTTTTGAAGTCAAACCTGGGGTTGAAAATGAAGGCGGTCTTGATATTTTTGCTCAAGCCCTTCAGGAAGGCGTGGATGAGAATGGTCTTTCCCACTCCCACTTCTCCCGTTATCGTGATCAAGCCTTTCCTCTCTTTGATCGAGGAAATCATGGAGTTGAGAGCCTTAAAGTGGCTCATGGCCAGATAAAGGAATTTGGGATCGGGATTGAGCCCGAAAGGTTCCTCGGAGAACCGGTAATACTCTTTATACATTGTTCATCCGCTCGAATACCTAGGTTGGGTCTTCTCTTCGGTTGAGCTGATCGGCTTCCCAACTTTATTTTGATGCTAACAAACCCGCCAATCTAGTCAAGTGGTTTTTTCGGCTTCCAATTCTTAATGGCAAAATAAATGCTTTCCTTTTCATCGGCTCACAACTTACCGCCTACAACACTCCCTTCTTTACCCCAGCCGCCTCTCCCCGCTGGCCAGTTCCTCCAGACCTTTTCCGTTTAGAATTCTAACCTGCCGAGGCCCGATCGAGTCGATGAAGCCCTCTCGGTTCATTCTGGCCAAGATGCGAGAAAGGGTCTCCGGAATTGTTCCCAGCAAACTGGCCAGCTGGTTTTTGGAGATTTCAAGAATCAGGTCCGCTCCCCCTTTCTTCCCCTCCTGGAGGTACAGGAAATAGGCTGCCAGCCTTCCGGGTACCTCTTTCAACGAAAGGCTCTCGATGAGACCCGAGAAACGCCGCAGGCGCTGGGAAAGGACCGCCAGCATGTTCAGAGCCAGAGAAGGGTCTCTTTGGATCAAATCCATGAATTCTTTCCGGGCAAAGAAAAAGGCCCGGGTTTCCTCCAGGGCTTCGGCACTGGCCGGGAACCTTTTCCCGGTGAATACCGCCACTTCTCCGAAGGGCTCTCCCGGGCCGAAGATATGGAGGATCTGTTCTTTGCCCTCCGGTGAGAGCTTGAAGACCTTTACCCGTCCGGAGATGACCACATAGAAGCCTGTTCCTTCATCCTCTTCATCGAAGATGCTTTCCCCTTTCTGGAAAACCTGGTCGGTCACGATCATGGCCAGCTGGTCATAGTGTTTCCGGTCCAGTCCCTGAAACAAGGGAATCCGAGCAATCTGGTCGATGAGTTTCATGGAATGCCTCCTCAAGGGGAATTATCTTCATCTTTTGACTTATGTCAAGGCCCATGACCGTAAAATTAGGTTATAAAATAAAGGGTAAAGGAAAAAAAGGAGCCCTGGTCCCGACGTCTAGGACCTTGCGCCAATTCTTTGGGGGGTAACCCATGAAATGGACCAAGGAAGCGGAGGAGGCGGTATGCCAAGTCCCGTTCTTCGTCCGTAAGCGGGTGCTGAAGAGAGTGGAAGAGGAGGCCGCCCGCGATGGGGCTGGGCAAGTCACCCTGGGACACGTCAAGACCTGCCAGCAGCGATTCCTTAACCGGATGGAA
>DASPRR010000017.1:0-3637 GCA_035624375.1 Thermodesulfobacteriota bacterium
GAAGCCCACTCCGCCTGCCTCCCGGTGATTGCCATCGGTTGTAGCTCCAAGCGGGCCAACGCAGGCATGGGGGCTTTTCAGGAGGTGGATCAAGTCGCCATTCTGCGGCCCATTACCAAGTGGAGCGAGCGAGTCACGGAGCCGGACCGGATCGCCTGGGCCATGCGGCGCGCCTTTTCCCTGTCCACGCAGGGAAGGCCGGGGCCGGTTTACGTGGATATCCCGCGGGATACGGGTGCCAAAGAGGCAGCAGCGTCCCGGTATGTTTCCGTGGAATATCCCTTGAGGACCGCGGGGGACCCGCAAAAGATCAAGGAGGCAGCAGGTCTTTTGCTGAAAGCGAGAAACCCGGTCCTGGTAGCGGGCGGAGGAGCAGTCAGCTCCCGGGCCTTTGAGGAAGTGAGAAAAATCGTCGAGCTTTTGGGCCTGCCCCTGTTGACGACTCCCTGCGGGAGAGGCATCCTCTCCGAAGAGCATCGAATGGCTTTCGGCCTGGTGGGACTGTATTTTTCTGAGATTGGAGAGAAGGTCTATGGGGAAGCGGACCTTTTGATGACCCTAGGCTCGCGCAATGAAGACTTCCAATCCGGAGAACAGAGATTCTTTCCGAAAGGGGCTAAGTATATCCAGGTAGACCTGGACCCGGAAGAGATGGGCCGGAACTGGGTTCCCGATGTTGCCCTGGTGGGGGATATCAAATTGGTTTTGCAGGCCCTCCTCCGCGATCTTCAAAGGGCTGGATTGAAAAAAGGAGAGCCGAATCCCAGAATGGCAAAGCTGCTCCATGCCAAGGAGGCCTATGAAACTCGAGTCAAGAAGGAATGCCTGAACGACGCATCCATTCCCCTGAAAACCAAACGAATCGTCCGTGAACTTTATGAGGTTTTTGGCAAGGACACCATTCTGGTGAACGAAAACGGCTCCCAGGACCTGTGGTCCTACTACTGGCCCTATTACAAAGTGGGGAGCATTAACTCCTGCGTAGCTCCCGGAGAGCAGACTTGCATGGGAGGGGGGTGCTCTGCGGCCATCGGGGCCAAGCTGGCCATGCCCGAAAAAGATGTGGTATGCACCACCGGGGATGGGGCCTTCCAGATGTTCATGAAAGAGCTGGCCACCGCGGCCCAGCATAAGGCGCCGGTTACCTACGTGGTCCTGAACAATTTCAGCCTGGGCTGGATCAAGTTTGCTCAGAGAAGCCGTGGAAACCGGTTCATTTCTACCGATTACAAAGTTCAACCGGATTTCGTCAAAATCGCCCAGGCCAACCAGTGCCACGGAGAGCGGGTGGAAAAACCGGAAGATATCCGCCCTGCGTTGAAAAAAGCGCTGGAGGCGACCCGAAAAGGCGTCCCCGCAGTCCTGGATTTCATCGTGGACGGGTGGGATTTTGCTCCAGGTTTCAAGAGGTTCTATGAGCGGCTTGCGGGGTGATGGGCAGAATGAGTCCTTCCGTTTGACCTTCTTTTACATTGCCAATGCAAAATCGTTATTCCGCATGGGAAATGCTAAGGGTAAACGGATGGCGGAGAATCAATCTGAGACATAAACGCCGCTCCGAAATTTTTCTTGTGATGAGGAAATGAAAGATGTATGTTCGCAATGAAATAACCCGACCAAGTCACATAGATTATTAAAGGAGGGAAGAATGGTTGCGAGGGGAAGCAAAGAAAGGCGGAAGAAGTCCGCTCGGGGGAAAGGAAAGCTGCGGAGTCCCCGCACGACGCGAATGAACAGGGGCGATGCGGCCAAGAAACGGGTAACCCTGCGACCGAAGGCCGGCTCCCTATTTCCGAAGGGGGATTATGAGACGGATGTGTTGATCGTCGGGTATGGCGCGGCCGGGGCGAATGCGGCCATCGCCGCCCACGATGCCGGAGCGCGGGCACTGGTCATCGAAAAATTGGGGTTCCCCGGAGGAAACAGTGGGGTTTGCGCCGGGGCCATGGTGATTCCAGAGAGCCTCGAGGAGGCCATCCAATATTACCGGGCCCTCTCCTTCGGCACGGCGGAGGAAGAGATGATCCGTTCCTTTGCCGAGGAGATGGTCAATATCCCCCGTCTACTGACTGAATTGGGAATAGAATTCAAGGTCCGGCGGACGGAACCCGCCTATTTCCCCTCTTTTCTGACTGGCCAGGTTAAACGAATCCAGGTCAGCCCTACCGGGGCGGACGGATTTCGTTTTCTCCAAAACCTGGTACAGGATCGGAAGGTCGAAGTCCTTATGGATACCCCGGCCACGGCCCTGATCCAGGACCCTCGGACCCGGGAAGTCATAGGGGTGAAGGCGCGAAGGAAGGGGAAGGAAATAACCTTCCTGGCACGCAGGGGGGTCATCCTTGCATGCGGTGGGTACGAATACAACCGGGGGATGATAGCGGATTTTCACTTTCCCGGAGCGACGGATTACATCTTCCCCTGGGGCACCCCCGGCAATACGGGGGACGGTATTAAACTGGCCTCCGAGGCCGGAGCGGCACTCTGGCACATTGCCTCCATAGAATGGGGCGCTTTCTGTGCAAGGAAACCGAGCCAGAAATTCGGGACGGCGGTCGGGGCCGGCCTGGGGAGGGCGATGGCTGAGGGGAGCTTCGTTTTCGTGAATAAATACGGGAAAAGGTTCATGCCGGAGAACACGAGCCTTATCCACCGCAAAGCGCCCCTGGAGATTCTTTTCTTTGATCACGAGCGCGCGGAGTATCGGAACCTCCCTGCTTACATGGTCTTTGACGAGACGTACCGGCGCAGGGGTCCGGTCGCCAGCACGCGGGAACATTTTCAAGAGATGTGGGGCGGCCCGGTTGGCTACCCCACGGTCCATAAAATTTACGAATGGAGCCAGGACAATCAAGCGGAGATTAATCAGGGGTGGATGTTTCAGGCCGACACTCTGGCGGCCCTGGCCGGGAAGATCGGGGCCGATGCTTCAGCGCTGGAGGAGACGGTGCGCAATTTCAACCAGGCCTGCAGGGAGGGGCGCGATCTTCAGTTCGGAAGGCCGGGAAAATCGTTGGCTCCGCTGGAGACGCCCCCCTATTATGCCGTCGAACTGGCTCTCACGCTGGTAAACACCCAGGGCGGCCCCAAGCACAATAAAGACTGCCAGGTGTTGGATTTCGGCAACCGGGCGATTCCGCGATTGTATGCAGCGGGAGAAGTGAGTTCCTTCTTCGGTTTCCTCTATCAGGGGGGAAACAATTACCCGGAGGCCTGGGCCTTCGGCCAGATTGCCGGGAGAAAGGCGGCGGCGGAGACGCCTTGGGGCAGGTAGCACAGCGAGCGATAGGGATTTGCCTGCTGTCCAGGAAGATTTTAGCTTTGGGGCCATTAACACCTTGACCCCCCCCATCATCCGCTATATCATCACACAAAAAGCTTAGATTCCATCAGGAGGTGCGATCATGCGCGGAAGGAAGGTTTTATGGATTCTGTTGATATTGTTCAGCGCAGGCCTCGCGGTTCCGGGGGAACATTTTGCGGCTGAAAAGAAATTCCCCACCAAGCCGATCAACGTCATCATTCCCTTCCAACCCGGGGACACCGACAATAACCTGCGCCCCTTTACCGACAAGATGGTCCAATACCTGGGGCAGCCGGTGAATTTTGTATATAAACCGGGGGCGTCGGGAGCGGT
>DASPRR010000038.1:0-3150 GCA_035624375.1 Thermodesulfobacteriota bacterium
TGATGGATATCTGCCTGATTCCCGAGACTCCAAACCTGGGGATGATCACCGCTCTTCCCAAGCTCCCTTTCCTCGGGCTGAAGAAGCTGCCGGGGGCCCTCTCCCGGACGACATCGGTCTTGGAAATTAAATCCTCCCCCCCGGTCAGCATTCATGGCGACGGGGACCTCCTCGGCCAGACGCCGGAAACCTTCCGGGTACTCCCCAAGGCCCTGCACATAATGGCCCCCCCTTCAAAGCCCCGGCTACTGGACCTGCCTTTTTTCAAGGAAGGTTAGGTTGATTTTTCCGCTTTATCCTTTACTAGGAACCCGGGACGCTTTCGCCCCCGGAGCTTCAGGACCACGGAAGAGATCAGAAGGAAGAACATCAGGAAGACGAAGAGAGCGGAGATGGCTCGGGTGAAAAAAATCGCCGGGCTTCTCCTCCAAATGAGAGTTTGACTTCACCCATGACTAATTGCATCGGACCACGACCTGGACCTGGGAGGTATGCGGCTTCAGTAGCTCCTGGAAGGCTTCCTGGATTTCCCCCAGCCCGATGATTTGGGTGATCATGGGTTTGGTTTGAATCTTCTTTTCCGCCATGAGGGCCAGAGAAATCAGCCACTCGCTGTTCAGGCTGCCGTAGCAGGCTTTCACCTCCACTTCCCTGCCCACCCATTCCACCGGCAGGCAATCCACCTGCTCCCACGCCAAGGAGACCACCATGACTCTTCCGCCCATCTTCACCACCTCGCAGGCTTGCTGAAGGGTGGGCTTCGCTCCGGCGCATTCGAAGGCCAGATCGGCTCCCAGGCCGTCGGTCAGGGCAACTACCTCCTGGACAAGGTTGACCCTGGAGGGGTTAAAGACCCGGTGGGCTCCCAGCTCCGAGGCGGCCTTCAACCGTGCCGGGTTGACGTCGGAGGCGTAGACCTTCATGGCCCCTGCTAGGGCGGCGCACTGAAGGGCGAAAAGTCCGATGGGGCCGGCCCCCAGGACGATCACTCGATCTCCCAGCCGGACCTTGGAAATACGGACCATGTGAAGGGCCACGGTCAAGGGCTCAATCAAGGAGGCTTCCAGGTCGGAAAGGGAATCAGGTACCTTCATGAGCATGGCTTCGGGGGTGGCCATATACTGGGCGTAAGCCCCAGGTTTCAAGGGAAGGAAACCCCTCTCCTTGGCGCTGTAGCGCGGGGGAAAATTGGGGAGGTCTCTCCCCGGTTCGATCTTCCCTCCTGAGCGGGTTGCTCGATCTCCCACCTTGAACCCCTTTACCTTTTTCCCCACCTCCGCGATGACCCCCGAATATTCGTGTCCCATAATGGTTCCCGGGGACATCATCCCGTAGGAGTACCGGTGCAGGTCCGAGCCGCAGATGGCGCAGTAGCTTACCTTCATTACCACTTCATCGTCCCGGGGTTGGGGGTCCGGAACGTCTTCCACCACCAGCAGGTTTTTCTCCTTGAAAACCGCGGCTTTCATCTCTTCTCCCTTTCACCTCTCGGATATCAGTACATCACGGTCCCTGCAGATACGTTGATATCCTGGCCGGTCATCATGGCCGCATCTTCCGAGCACAGGAAGGCGACCATAGCGGCGATATATTTGGCGTCGATGAAGGTCCTCAGGGGGGATGCCTTCGCCCTCTCTTCCATCACCTGCTCCCGGCTTTTCCCCGAGAACTTCATGATTCCCTCGAATACCCGATCCAGGCGGGGGCCGGCCACGGCCCCGGGGCAGACCGCGTTGACCCTGATTTTCCACTCACCCAGCTCCGCAGCCAGGGTACGGGTCAGGCCGATTACCCCCATCTTGGAGGCAGCATAGGGGCTGCGCTGAGTGAGGGGCCTCTTGCCGGTTATGGAGGAGATGTTGACGATGCTCCCCTTGCCCTGCCTCTTCATGGGCGGGACCACGTGCTTGCAGCAGAGGAACATGCCCCGGAGGTTGACCGCGAAGGTGGCGTCCCACTCTTCCGCGGTGATCTCTTCCACTGGTTTCACCGGCCCCATGATCCCTGAGTTATTGACCAAGATGTCGATCCGGTTGTCGATTTTCAAAGCGCCCTGCACCAGATTCCTGATCTGTTCTTCGGAGACCAGGTCAGTAGGGATCACCCTGGGGGTTTTCCCTCCTTCCCGAACAATCATTTCGGCGGTCTCCCTGGACCCCTGCTCGTTGATGTCGGCAATCACGACAACCGATCCCTCTTGTCCCAGACGAAGAGCAATCTGCTGTCCGATCCCCTGCCCTCCCCCGGTGACAATGGCAATTTGATTCTCCAACCGCATCTGAGCTCTCCTTCCAGTCTTTTCATATGAATTTAGCTTTTTGAAATGCCCTTCTAAAATCCCCCCTGCGCCCCCCTTTTTCAAAGGGGGGAACGGGGGGATTTCTGCGGATGCCTTGCCCAAAAGGGCGATGTAGAGTTCTCATCCATCCAGAAGGGTCGCCGGGGCTTCCAGGGACTTTCTCACGGATTGAAGGAATTGGGCGCCGATGCTCCCGTCGATCGCCCGATGGTCGTAGGAAAGGCAGAGGTACATCATGGACCGAATGACGATGACGTCTTCCCTCACCACGGGGGTCTTGGCGATTCTTCCCATCCACAGAAGGGAGTTCTGCGGCTGATAGATAATGGGAGTGGCCAGCACGGCGCCGAAGACCCCGGGGTTTGAAAGGGTGATCGTGCCCCCCCGCATGTCTTCCAGGGTCAGCTTCCGCTCCCGGGCCCGGGTGGAAATATCCTCCATCATCCGGGCGATCTCCTTGACCCTTCTGGATTCCACCCTTTTCAGCACGGGTGTGACCAGCCCTTCGGCAATGGCCACGACCACCCCGAAATTGACGTACTTCTTGACGATGATCCGGTCCGCGAGGGTCTGCGAATTGATGATGGGGAATTTTTCGATTGCCCGCGCCGCCGCCCGGATCACGAAGGGGACGTAGGTCAGGTTGATTCCCTCATTTTTCCATTGCGGGGCCAGCTCGGACCGCAGCCGCACCAGCTCGGTCATGTCCACTTCAGCCACGGTGGTGACGTGCGCCGCGGTGCGGACGCTGAGGGACATGCCGTCGGCGATGGCCTTGCGGATTCCGACCAGGGGAAGGATTTCCTCCAGCTCGGGAATCCCCTCCTCCCGCCGTGGCTGCTTCCGGGCGA
>DASPRR010000051.1:0-2042 GCA_035624375.1 Thermodesulfobacteriota bacterium
AAGGACATGGCCCCGGTGGAGGCGGAGGTGAACCGCCTGAACAACCAGGTCCTGGTGCAGTACTACGAGGCCGAATGGCACAAGGTGACCGATTAGTGAACCGCCGGAGCTTTCTTCTTTCATCCGCAGGACTTCTTTCCGCCTTTGCCCTCTCCCTTATCCCAGGGAGCCGGAGAAAAGGGCCAAAGGGGCTCCCTTTCAGCGGGTCGATCGTCGGCCCATCCTACAACCTGGGCCACAGGCTTCTGAAGGGTGACTTTCCAATGCCTACTCAGGAGCGAAGGGTTTCAGTGGTAATTGCGGGCGGGGGAATTTCGGGGCTTTCCGCCGGGTGGAAGCTGAGCAAGGCCGGATTCCAGGATTTTGAGTTGCTGGAACTTGAAACCGAGGTGGGAGGCGTTTCCCGGGGAGGAGGGAATTCTATCTCTTCTTATCCCTGGGGAGCACATTACGTGCCGCTTCCGACTGAAGAGTCCCGGGCGGTCAGGGAACTCTTTGAAGAATTGGGGGTGATCGAGGGACGGACAGGGGCGGGCCAACCGGTCTACAAAGAGAAGTACCTCTGCTTCTCCCCCCAGGAACGACTCTATATCCACGGCAAATGGCAGGAAGGACTTCTGCCGGTCCTGGGCGCGACCCGAAAGGACCTGGACCATTTTCAAAAGCTCAAGGAGATCGTCCTCGGTTTCAAAAGGCGCCGCGGGAAAGACGGCCGGAAAGCCTTTGCCATCCCCATGGAGAAGAGCTCCCGGGATTCCGACCTGCTGGCCCTCGACCGGATTTCCTTTCGAGAATTTCTGAACCGGCAAGGGCTGGATTCGGCTCCTCTCCACTGGTACGCCAATTATGCCTGCCGAGACGACTACGGCTGCCATTATGCCGAGGTCTCGGCCTGGGCGGGTCTTCACTATTTTTGCAGCCGTGATGGGGGAGGAGATTCGGATGAATCAACCGTTCTGACCTGGCCGGAAGGAAACGGCTGGATCGTCAAGCAACTCCAGCATAAACTGAGACCCAAGATCAAGACCCATTCTCTCGTCTATCGCTTAACGGATGCAGGAAATGAAGTCAGGGTGGATTCTTATGATCCGATAGAAAATTCTTCAACCCGTATCTACGCCCAACAAGTCATCTACGCTTGCCCCAGGGCCTTCGCCCCCTACCTGATCGAGGGAAATGGCCTGATCGATTCCTCCTATTTAAAAGAATTTCAGTACAGCCCCTGGATGGTGGCGAATTTGAGCCTGAATTCCATTCCCCAGGAGGATTCCGGCGTACCCCTGGCCTGGGACAACGTCATCTATGACAGCCCGTCCCTGGGTTATGTGGTTGCCACACACCAGAGTTTGGCCACGCACCTATCGAAAACCGTCCTGACTTATTATCATGCCATGGTCCAGGGGTCTCCGGTGCAGGAAAGAACCCATCTTTTGCAGATGTCGTGGAACGAGTGTGCGGAATTCATCATCCGAGACCTCTCCCATGCCCATCCCAAAATCCGGGACCTGATCTCTCACCTGGACATCTTTCGGTGGGGCCATGCAATGGTTCAGCCAAAGGTGGGGTTCGTCTGGGGGGAGGCTCGCAAACGGGCGGCTCACCCCCACGGAAATATATTTTTTGCTCATTCTGATCTAAGCGGCTTTTCCATTTTTGAGGAAGCCCAGTATCGGGGAGTATTGGCCGCCGAAAGAATCCTGGCCAAACAGAAGGTTCCCTTTTCTTCCTCCCTGTGAAGGAGGAAGAGGCATAGAGCATAACAAAAAAAATTGCAGAAGAGGGAAGAGTTTGGTGGTTTGAAACGGGTTTCCCAGAAATCCCTCCTGGCCTCCCTTTTCCAAAGGGAGGAGAGGTTACTCACGGGAGTTCGGTGAATCGTGAGGCCTTTTCCCCCCTTGAAAAAGGGGGATGGAGGGGGATTTGAATCCTGCGGTACTGCAGTCGATGTTCTGAAGAAAAGAATTTAGAAAGCGCCTACGCTCTGTCTTTGTAAAGAAGAAGGTGACAGTTTAGACTTTCGAGATTTGGTCGAGAAGGTCTGG
>DASPRR010000592.1:0-3811 GCA_035624375.1 Thermodesulfobacteriota bacterium
GCCGGGAAAATGATCGAAGGGACTAAAGTGGCCGAGGGTGAAGTCGAAAAGGGAATCCAGGACCTGGGCAAAGAGATTGAGAAGCTCGGAAAGAAGGTGGAGAAGCTCGGCCGATAAGGTCAGAGATTCTTCATCCAACCCCCAAAAGAAGGAGACAACGATGATGGAAGGCAAGATTCAATGGACCCGGATTCGACCCGGAAAAGCAAACCCAAGCCGCCCTGGCAACCGTTCAAGCCTCCCGGGCAGCGGTAGATAAAGCCTCGGCAACCTTCCAGGCAACCCGGTGCGAGAATGATTTCCGAGCAAGAAACGGTTTCTTTGCAGTCAAAACGGAAAGCGGATTGGGAGGTCTTATTCCGGGTCTTCGCTTTGGCGATTTGGTGCTTGGCCGCAGGGGCTTGCGCCCACCCGATCTCTGCCCTGGTGAGGGCCGAAGCCGATCCAGCCCTCACCTTGTCTAAAGTGGTTGAGAATCCTAAGACCTATCTGGGTTCCATCGTCATCTGGGGCGGGATCGTCTCAGCGGTTTCGCGAGGGCCTGAAGGGACAAGACTATTGGTGATCCAGACTCCCCTGGACTCGCGCGGGTATCCCCAGACCCGGGTCGCCGAGGGGGAATTCATTGCCAGAATTCCCGAATCCTTGGACCCGCGGGTCTACCAAAGGGGCTTGGCAATCACCCTGGCAGGAGAAATTGAAGGGGTGGAGGAAAAGGATCTAGGCTTTATGGAATACCCCCGCCCGGTTCTTCGAATCGTGCAGGTCCACCCGTGGGAAGGTAAGCACTTTCCTCTGACCGAAGGGAATTGGAAAGGAGAACTCTATTTCCCCTCTTCGCCCTCCGAAGACCCATTTCTCGAACCTGGAAATGAACAATAAACATGAAGGAACCATGAATCATGGGACTGGTCATGGCAGCCACCGGGGATCGAATTCATTGCCATCAGGCTAAGGCACCTTCTCCCTGGATTGTCCTGAATGGAGGGAACGAACAAAATCGGCAAGAGCTTTCCGGATATTCCGCACCTGCTTTGCTGGAACACCTCTCGGGATGATGACAGGGAGCCCAAAATCATGAAAATAGAGCAAATGACTCTCTCTCAGAAGTTCATCGGTTTGATTCTCTTGGTTTTCGTACTGGGAATCGCGATCGGACTGGTCATCGGCTGTCAGTATCTCATTGCTTTTTCCCCTTCGGACAAAATCCCCGCGGAGGCCGAAGGATCCTTCCGGCTGATCGCCGAAGGCTGGAATACCATCCAGAAACGCTACGTGGACCGAGAGGCGTTGAAAGCGCAGAAGATAACCTACGGAGCCATAAGCGGCATGGTTAATTCTTTGGGAGACACCGGGCACTCCCGCTTCCTGACCCCGGAAATGGTGAAACAGGAAACGAACCAGAACCGTGGAAGGTTGGAAGGAATCGGAGCAGAGGTCCAGATGAAAAACAACCGCCTGGTCATCGTGGCTCCCATGGACGGCTCCCCGGCGCAGAAGGCTGGATTGAACCCCGGGGAAATCATCCTGAAGGTGAATGGGGAAGATGTATCGGACCTCTCCTTGGAGGAGGCCGTGGCCCGGATTCTGGGCCCCCCGGGGACCCAGGTGACACTGACTGTTCTCAACCCAGGAACCGGACTCAGCCGAAATGTTTCCATCGTCCGGGCACGCATCTCTTTACATAATGTCATCTGGCAGTTGCTTCCAGGGACCCAAGTGGCTCAGGTGCGCATCTCCAGCTTCAGTAATGGAATTACGGCAGACCTCCATAAGGCCTTGGAGAAAATCGGGGAAGAAGGGGGGACTTCCCTAATCCTGGACCTCCGGAACAACCCGGGAGGCCTTCTGGACGAGGCAGTGGGCGCCGTGAGCCAGTTTCTCAGAGAAGGCGATGTCGTCTTGGAAAAGGACAGCGTCGGAAGAGTTACACCTGTCCGGGTCAAACCCGGAGGTCGGGCTTACGATTTTCCCCTGGTGGTCCTGGTGAACGGAGGAACGGCCAGTGCCGCCGAAATTGTAGCCGGGGCGCTGCAGGATTCCGGGAGGGCCGAAATCGTCGGGGAGAAGACTTTCGGTACGGGAACCGTGCTTGAAAAATTTCCCCTCTCGGATGGATCGGCTTTGCTTCTCGCTGTCCAAGAGTGGCTGACCCCGAAGGGGAAAACGATATGGCATCGGGGAATTCTTCCCGACAGGACGATTCCCCTGCCAGCTGAAGTCATCCCGCTGGTCCCGAGAATTGGGAAGAAGATCACCTCCCTGGAGTTAAAAGAGAGCAAGGACGTTCAGCTGCAGGCCGCCCTCGAGTTGCTATCCAAGCCGGGGGAGAAATAGGGGTCGTCTTCTTCATCTTCAAAGCGGGTTGAACATAGCGTAGATGCTCTCTGCTCCTATCTTTTAATTCGGACCCACGGACCCTGCGAGGGGGACAGGGCATCCGGGAATGAATCAAGGGGTACCTTTCGTTCCACCATAGTGCATTCCCTTCAATCTATGCTCGGATTGATTTCGTCCTAGAAAATTCTATGGACCTTTTGGCCAACTCCTGCTACCTTTTTGGAAAATGATCCTGGAAAATTGGATAAATACGTACGGCTACTGGGCCATACTCCTCGGGACCTTCTTAGAGGGAGAGACCATTCTCATTCTCGGAGGATTGGCCGCCTACCAAGGGTATCTGAAATTACCCTGGGTGATTCTGATCGCCTTCCTGGGAACGGTGAGCGGGGACCAGCTATCCTTTTACATAGGCCGCAAGTACGGGTCCAAGATGCTGGCCAGTCGGCCCGCATGGCAGGTTCGGGCCAAGCGGGTGAGAAGGCTTCTGGAAAGATACCAGGACTACTTGATTCTCCTTTTCCGGTTCCTTTATGGCCTAAGGATTCTGACTCCTTTTGTGCTGGGATTGAGCCGGGTTTCCAGGGGGCGATTCCTCCTGCTCAACACGGTCGGAGCCCTAGTTTGGGCGATAATCGTAGGAATTGGGGCATTTCTTTTCGGGCAGGCCTTGGAAGCGCTGATCGGGGACCTCAAACGGTTTGAAGTCGAAATTCTGGGACTGGTAGTCCTAGCCGGGACTGTGATCTGGGTGATCCATGGATATAGGCGGAGAAGGTCGAAGGCTTCATCCCATTAAACCAGGGTCCCACGCTGTCTTTCTCGTGGCTCGGCCAGAAATACGGGACCCATCTTCCCGCGAAACGGCTTTTTTCCAAGGATTCGGAGATGCAGGAGATCCCCGGAGCTTTTTGGAGTTTTTCCGGTCAGGAGCTATTGGCCCCGCTTGAGACGGCCTTCCAGGGGCTCACCCGGGGCGAGGCCCGGCGGCGGTTGGAGCAGGACAGAGCAAATCGTTTGAAGGCCTCCCGCCGGTCTACCTCCTTGGCCCTTTTCCTGGGTCAATTCAAAAGCCCGATCATCTTGATTCTCATCGCCGCAGCTATCCTATCCTTCGCTCTTCGCGATGCCGCCGATGCTCTAATTATCCTGGTGATCGTCTTCATAAGCGGGCTGCTCGGGTTCTGGCAGGAGCGGGGGGCCCACCGGGCAGTGGAAAAATTGCTGGCCCTGGTGCAGGTTAAAGCCACTGTCCTCCGCGACGGCGCCCCCGAAGAAATTCCCCTGGAGGAGATTGTTCCCGGAGACGTAGTCGCATTGAAGGCCGGGGATACCATTCCCGGGGACTGCGCGATCCTGGAAGCCAGAGACCTTTTCGTGAATGAAGCCGCTCTGACGGGGGAGACTTTTCCCGTAGAGAAAACCCAAGGAAAGCATCCGGCCGAAACGCCCATGACTTTGCGGTCCAACG
>DASPRR010000123.1:0-12466 GCA_035624375.1 Thermodesulfobacteriota bacterium
AAAGAGACCGTGTACGGGGAAGACCCCGGGGCCATGGCCGAGAAATGGGTTTCTCAGGGCGCCCGGTTCCTTCATCTGATCGACCTGGACGGCGCCCGGGAAGGAGTTCCCCAAAACCGAATTACGATCCAAGCCATCGCCAGGAAGTCTCCGGTACCGGTGGAAGTGGGCGGGGGAATCCGGGTTCTTTCAACCGTCGAAGACTATCTCTCTTCGGGAATCGACCGGGTGATCCTGGGAACCGCCGCTTACGCCGATCCCGATTTCCTCAAGGAATGCTGCGACCGATGGCCGGGCAGGATCGCGGTAGATATTGCCGCAAAGGCGGGGAAAGCGGCTGTCTCAGGCTGGACCGAGGCAACCCGCATATC
The DNA here is from genome assembly GCA_035624375.1 of Thermodesulfobacteriota bacterium. Lineage (GTDB taxonomy): Bacteria > Desulfobacterota > SM23-61 > SM23-61 > SM23-61 > SM23-61. Next base: position 372 of record DASPRR010000123.1, read on the forward strand.
CGCTGCAGACTTGGCCCGGAAATGCGAAGAACTGGGGGCCTCGGTCATTATCTACACCGATATTGAGCGGGATGGAACGCAGGTGGGCGTTAACCTGAGGGATACCCGGGAAGTGGCCAGGTCCCTGAAGGTCCCGGTCATCGCTTCAGGCGGGGTCTCCACCCTCGAGGACATTCAGGCCCTTCTTCCCCTGGAGAAGGACGGGGTGAAGGGGGTGATCGTGGGAAGGGCCTTGTATGCGGGAACCCTAAACCTTTCCGATGCCATCCGGATCACGGAGGAGAAGGTCTGAAATGCTGGCCAAAAGAATTATTCCCTGCCTCGACGTGAAGGACGGGCGAGTGGTAAAAGGAATCAATTTTATCGATTTGCGCGACGCGGGCGATCCGGTGGGAAATGCCCGGGTCTACGACCAACAAGGAGCCGACGAGTTGACCTTTTTGGACATCACCGCCTCCCATGAACGGCGAAAGATCCTCCTGGAGGTGGTGCGCCGGACCGCCGATGAAGTATTCATGCCCTTGACCGTGGGAGGAGGAATCCGCACCCTGGATGAAATCCGGGAGCTTCTTCAGGCGGGAGCCGACAAGGTCTCCCTGAATACCGCTGCGGTGCAGAAGCCGCACCTTGTTCGGGAAGCCTCGGAAAAATTCGGGAGTCAGTGCATCGTGGTCGCTATCGATGCCAAACGCAGGCCGTCGGGAGAAGGGGTTTGGGGCCAGGCCGACCAAATGGCCCGGGATGGAATGGAGAATGAACTCCTTGGCCTGGGGAAACGGGTCTCTTGGGAGGTATACATCCACGGAGGCCGTACCCCGACGGGCATCGATGCCCTGGATTGGGCCCGGAAGGTGGAAGAGTGGGGTGCCGGAGAGATCCTTCTCACCAGCATGGACCGGGATGGGACAAAGGAGGGATACGATATCCCCCTGACCCGCATTTTTTCCGATTCGCTGTCCATTCCCGTCATCGCCTCGGGGGGGGCTGGAACGATAGAACATTTGCTGGAAGCCCTGATCCAGGGTCGGGCTGACGCGGTTTTGGCGGCTTCCATCTTTCATTTCCGCCAGCATACGGTCCAGGAAGTAAAGGCCTACTTGAAAAGAAGAGCGGTCTTGGTGCGGGAAGCATAATCATATTCATCGGTTGGAATCTTCTCAGGGTTTCGCCCGGCGAATCAATCCAAAACAAAAAAATCCTTTGACTTTTTAGATATTTTCCATTAAAATTTATTATTTCGGGCCATATGCCGCAAGCGAAGTCAATCGAGCACGTGGTAAAGCTTTTCCTGCGGCATTCTCTGTGATTTTCAAAATCTTTTTCCGAAAATGATGTTATTGGTCGGTGATTTCATATATATTCTAAAATTTCCGGCAGTCCGGAGGGAGGCGAGTATGAATGCCGGGGGTCAGAGTTAAAGAAGGAGAATCCTTCGAAAATGCCCTGAAACGCTTTAAGAAGCAGTGCGAAAAGGCCGGGATTCTTTCCGAGATCCGCAAGCGGGAGCACTACGAAAAGCCCAGCGTGAAAAGGAAGAAGAAGGCCTTGGCCGCGCGGAAGCGGGCCATGAAGCGCATGCGCATTTATGAAGATTAATCCAGCATGACGATCAAAGAACAGATCGCTCACGATTACCAAGCCGCGCTGAAGGCTCGGGATGAACGCAAGCTCTCCGCTTTGCGAATGGTTCGGACCGAAGCCAAGAAGCGGGAAGTCAGCGGGCAGAAGAAAGAACTATCGGACGCCGAGGTCCTCGAGACCATCTCTTCCCTCGTCAAACAGAGGCGGGAGTCCATCCGCCTCTTTGCCGAGGGCAAGCGCCAAGACTTGGTGGAAAAGGAGGAAGCGGAACTGAAGGTTCTTCTCTCCTATCTTCCCCAGCCGCTGTCAACTGCCGAGCTCGAGGGTCTTATCAACCAGGCGATCCAGGAAACTCAAGCCGCCGGGCCCAAAGACCAGGGAAAGGTCATGAAATGGATCATGCCCCAGGTGAGCGGCCGGGCGGACGGAAAAGTAGTCAGCGAAATGGTCAAACAGAAGTTGGCCCAACCGGCGAGCTGAAGACCCTCTTCACGGGCTCGCATCCATAGATAATCCCGAGGCCCTGACAACGCGTACTTTGCATTCTCGGAATCGAGCGGGCAACTCCTTAGGTCACACGGGTAAACCCTTTTGCGGCCGCGGAGCGCAGGGACGGCGGACATTCTTATTCCAGCCCTCACCTTTCGATCAGCGAACATTCTCTGCCGTTTATTCTGGACTTTCCCTTTTCGGGGAAGCGGCCTTGGAGTCTCTTTGGAAAAAGGGAGAGAGCGCTGAAGCTGTTCTTTCAGCGGATTAGAGCAAGTCCATGGAGGAACGGTCACTCCGCGTTTTAGAGTTCCATCTTTTTCTGCAGGGCTTGCAAACCTATGCTTCCTCCGAGGTGGGCCAGGCTCTTTGTATGGAGTTGCGCCCCGTTTCCCGACATGGGGAAGTGCAAAGGCGGCTGCAGGAGGTTTCCGAAGCCCAGGACCTGCTGGAAATGGATGGAGACATTCCCCTGGAAGGGCTTGGGGAATTGCGCCCCATCCTCCATCAGGCCCGGGCTGAAGGCACCTGCCTGCCTCCCCAAAGTCTCCTCCGGGTCCAAGGTACGGCAGTAGCGGCCGGCAGGGTCCGAGGGTTCCTGCAAAAAAGCGAACGTCCCCATCCTCGCCTGAAGGAATGGGAAGAAAAGGTCCCCGAATTGAGGGACCTGCACGAGGCTCTTCGATCGGCTATCGGGCCCCGCGGCGAGATACTGGATTCGGCCAGCCCCGAGCTTCGCCGCCTCCGCCGGGAGGTCTCCCTTTTACGGGCGCGGATCCGCCGCGCCCTGGAGAATCTCTGGGAAAGAGAGGACCTGCACAAGGTCTTTCAGGAACAGATCATCACCCTGCGCAACGAACGCTACGTGGTGGCGGTCAAGGCTGAGTTCAAGAACACCCTCCCGGGGATCATTCACGACCAATCCCAGTCCCGGGCCACTTTTTTCATCGAGCCCCTCTCTACTCTGGAGGAGAACAACGAACTCAACATGCTCCTCCAGGATGAAAAAGAGGAAGAACGGCGGATTCTCCTTTTCCTGACCGATCGGGTCCGAGAAAAAAGCAAGGAAATCAGCCGCGCGGTAGAGGTTCTGGGCCATTTGGACCTGGTCTTCGCCCAGGCCAAATGGGCGAGGGCTTTCCGGGGGATTATCCCGGCGCTCAATGACCGGGGATGCTGGCGACTCCGGGGTGCCCGGCATCCTCTGCTGGGGTCTAAGGCTGTTCCCATCGACATCCATCTCGAACCGGGGCAAAGCACCTTGATCCTTACCGGGGCCAACGCGGGGGGCAAAACGGCCGCCCTCAAGACTCTGGGCCTTCTCACCCTGATCGCCCAGAGCGGGGTGCCCATCCCCGCGGACGAGGGGAGCGAGGTGGCCGTCTTCGACAAGGTCTTCGCGGACATCGGCGACGAGCAGGACCTACGGGAAAACCTGAGCACTTTTTCGGCTTGGGTTCGGTCGGTTGCCCACATCCTTCAGCAGGCTGATGAATCCTCCCTAGTGCTTCTGGACGAAGTGGGGGGAGGAACCGACCCTATGGAGGGGGCCGCCCTGACCATGGCCATCCTAGATGGAATGCATAGCCGGGGAGTGAAGGTCATGGTTACGACTCACCTCCATCTTCTCAAGGCCTACGGGGCCATAAACCCCCACGTGGCCAATGTTTCGGTGGAATTCAACCCCGAGACCCTCCGCCCATCTTACCGTCTCATCTACGGGCTCCCGGGAGAAAGCCATGCCCTGCTCATGGCCCAGAAGTGGGGGCTTCCGGCTGAAGTCGTCCAAAAGGCCTATGGCTACCTGGGCGACGGGGAACGCAAGACCAGCCAACTCCTCCAGAGCCTGGAGCAAACCCAGCGGGAGATGGAAAAGAAGCTGCAAGAGGGGGAGATGATCAAGCGCGAGGCCGAGGCCTTCCGCAGGCAGAGCGAAACGCTGTTGCGTCAAACCCGGCAGGAAGAGGAGCGCCTCATGGCCCAAGTCCGGGAAGAATCCCGGGCCGTTGTGCAGCACGCCCGAGCAGAGCTGCGGCTCCTGATCAACGAGTTCAAAGCCAAGGGTCGAACCGACCTGCACCGCCTTGGCCAGGAAATCCAGGCCGTAGAAGAGAGGATCAGCGGCTGGGCACGGAAAAAAGGGGAGGAGGTCAGGCCTTGGGAGAGGCCGGAGACCGCCCCGTCTTCTTCCGATTCGCCGGATGCCACCCTGGACCGGTTGAAAGAGGCTTTTGCCCAAAGATCGGGGAAAGAGTCGTTGCGGCCGGCTAAACGGGGGCGGATCGACTACCCAATTCCTCCGGGCAAGCGGGAGGTCAAGGTCATTGGCCTGCGCGTGGAAGAAGCCATTCCCCTGGTAGACAAGGCGATCGACGAAGCCTTCCTTTGCGGGCTGAAAGAACTGGAGGTGATTCATGGAGCGGGTACGGGCCGGTTGAGGCAGGCCATCCGGGAGCATCTCCAAGATCACCCCCTGGTTAAAGCCTTTCTTCCCGGCGGCCCAGGGCGCGGAGGAAACGGAGTGACCGTAGCGGACATCGGTCCGGCTCCTTCTTCCCGTCCGGCGCAGCGGCGGTCGAACAAGATAGGGGCCGAAGGGGGATAAACGATGAGCGACCTCATCCCCGAAGGAAAAATCGACGAGGTCCGCCAGCGCGCCAGTATCATCGAGGTGGTCTCTGATTTCGTCTCCCTGAAGAAGACGGGCAAGAACCACCTGGGGCTCTGCCCGTTTCACTCCGAGAGAACCCCCTCCTTCACGGTGAACGAGGAGAAGGGAATCTTCCATTGTTTCGGCTGCGGGGCCGGAGGAAACGTCTTCAATTTTCTGATGAGAGCCAGTCAGATGAGTTTTCCTGAAACCGTCCGGGCTTTGGCCAAGCGGTACGGCGTGCCCCTTCCCACCCGGGAACTTTCGGAGGAGGAGAAGCGTCGCCGGAGCCTGCGGGGAAAGCTGTACGAAGTGAATGAGACGGCGGCCGATTATTACCATCGGACTCTAACCTCGTTGAAAGAGGGGGAAGAGGGCCGACAGTATTTGGCCCAGCGCGGGGTCTCCGAAGAAACTATCCGGGAGCATCGATTGGGCTTCGCCCCTCCTGGCTGGGACTCCCTGGTCCTTTTCCTGCAGAAAAATGGGACTCCCCTGAATCTGGCCGAAACCGTGGGTTTGATCCTTCCTCGAAAGGAGGGAACGGGATCATCAGGACGGCCCGGCTTCTTTGACCGTTTTCGTCGACGGGTCATGTTCCCCATCATCAGCGAAGGGGGACGAGTTCTAGGATTTGGGGGGCGCGTCATTGCGGAGGATAAGGGAGAAGGGGAGTTGCCTCCGCCCAAGTACATGAATTCGCCCGAATCCCCTATTTACCGCAAGGGCCAGACCCTTTATGGGCTGAACGCGGCCAAGGGATTCATCCGCGAAAAGGGAAATGCCCTGATCGTGGAAGGCTATATGGACCTGCTCTCCCTATACCAGGCAGGCTTCCGCAACGGAGTGGCCTCTCTGGGAACAGCGCTGACCTCTTCTCAGCTCCAATTGCTGGGGCGATACACCCGAGAAGTGTTCCTGATCTTTGACGCCGACGAAAGCGGGGAAAAAGCTACGCAGCGCAGCCTGGACCTTTTCCTGCAGGAGGGGATCTCGGCGAAGGTCGTCACTTTACCCGCGGGGTATGACCCGGACAGCCTGATCCGCAGGGAGAAAGCGGAAAGGTTCGAACAGGTGTTGGCCGAAGCCCTTCCCCTGGTGGAATACCTTTTTCAGCAGACTCTCCGCCGGCACGGGGCCGGTTCAGTTGAGGGGAAGGTCCGGATCGTCCGGGAAATGATCCCGGCACTCAGTCGACTGGCCGATCCGCTGGAGAGGAATTTGTACATCGAAAGGATCGCTCTTCGCTTAGGGCTGAAAGAATCGCAGGTCCGGGATCAGTTCCGGGGAGGGGAACCGGTCGAGGCGGAAAGCGAGAAGCTTCCTCCGTCCGCCCATCGCGGCCCGGCTCACGAGCGGGTGCTCCTGCAATTGATGATCGTGAACCCGGCGGTCATCTCCCGGGTGCAGGAAGTGATGGGCAAGGAAGGTTTTTCCGACCTTCGCCATCAAAAGTTGGCCGGCAAACTCCTGGAGCTCGGGGAAGGGAGGGAGGAAATCGGCATCCAGGAGTTTCTCAGCGGAACGGAGGAGGAAGACCTCCGGGACCTGGTCTCTGAACTTCTCCTGGAAGAGGAGAGTCTGGTTGACCCGGACCGCATGCTGGAGGATTGCCTGCGAAAGGTTAAACTCTCCCGGATTCGACAGGAGATTCAGCGGGTCGATGAAGAGATCCGGCAGCGAAGCCGGGAAAAGAAGGACGAACCCTGGGGAATACCGGGGTTGAAGGAACTTTTGATGAGGAAACAGCGGCTCCTTCTGGAGCAGAAGAGGTGGGTGGGGGAGACCCCCGGCCGCCTCCAGGCCCAGGAAGGGTAAGGAGCCCCAGGCTTGGTGAGGGGAATGATGGCCAAAGAAGAGGAAATGGAAAAGGTAAAAGCGCTGATCCACATGGGAAAGAAGAAGGGCTTCCTGACCTACGACGAAGTCAACAATCTTCTTCCCCCAGATATCGTATCCTCGGATCAGATCGACGATCTAATGATGATGTTTGGAGAGATGGACATCGAAGTCGTCGATGCGGCTCATAAAGTTAAGGTGAGCAAGCAGCGGGAAGAGGTGGAAGCGCTGCCTCCGGAAGAAGAGCTCGAGCTGGATGCCGAGGGCCTTGGAAAATCGATCGATCCGGTCTACATGTACCTGCGGGAGATGGGGTCGGTGTCCCTTCTGACCCGGGAAGGCGAAGTGGAGATCGCCAAGCGCATCGAACAGGGAGAGAAGGAAGTCATCAAATCTGTCCTGGATTCCCCGCTGACGATCAAGGAGATCATTCAACTGGGGGAACGACTCCGTTCCAAAAAGGTAAAGCCCAAGGAACTGGCTCCTGAACTGGAAGATGAAGACGAATATTTTCTGGAGGAGGAGTTCAACGTCCAGAGAATCTTGGCGCTGATCGATCAAATCCGGAAGCTCGATGAAAGGAACCGCCAGCTCCGGGAAAAACTGCCCAAAGCCGGCGCATCGGCCAGGCCCCATACGGAGAAAAAGCTGCGGGAGAACAAGGAAAAAATCGTCTCCCTGCTCAAGGACATTAATTTAAAGACGAAGCATATCGATAAAATTGTGCAGAAACTCAAAGGATTGGCCGAACGGGTGGAGAAGGCCGAAGGAGAAATCCATGAAGTCTTGAGCCTAGCTCACCTCCCCCTGGACCAACTCCAGCGAGTTCTGCGGATGATGAAGAAGAAGCCCGGGGAGTTCCGCAAGTTCCTCCGGAAATCCACCTTGAAAAAGGAGTTGTTGGAGGAATATGACCGGGTGATCCGCAACGCCCACCGAAAGGTCCGCCGGGTCGAAGCGGAATCCAACCTGCCGGTGGGGGAGCTCAAGCGGACCCTGGAGTCTGTTCGCAACGGGGAGGTGAAGGCCGAGGTCGCCAAGAACGAATTGATCAAGGCCAATCTCCGGCTGGTGGTCTCCATCGCCAAAAAGTATACCAACCGGGGGCTGCAGTTTCTTGACCTCATCCAGGAGGGGAACATTGGGCTGATGAAGGCGGTGGACAAGTTCGAGTACCAGCGGGGGTACAAGTTTAGCACCTATGCGACCTGGTGGATTCGACAGTCCATCACCCGGGCCATTGCCGATCAGGCCCGAACCATCCGAATTCCGGTGCACATGATCGAGACCATCAACAAATTGATCCGCACCTCCCGCTACCTGGTTCAGGAGTTTGGCCGGGAACCCACTCCGGAAGAGATCGCCGAGCGGATGGACTTCTCGCTGGATAAGGTCCGCAAGGTTCTGAAGATCGCCAAGGAACCCATTTCTCTGGACACTCCCATCGGGGAAGAAGAAGATAGCTACCTGGGAGATTTCATCGAGGATAAGAAGGTGGTCGCCCCTTCCGAGGCCGTGGTCCAGCTGAACCTATCGGAGCAGACTCGAAGAGTCCTGTCCACCCTGACTCCGCGAGAAGAGAAGGTTCTGAAGATGCGCTTCGGGATCGATGAAAAAGCCGATCACACCCTCGAAGAAGTGGGCCAGAACTTTGACGTCACCCGGGAAAGAATCCGCCAGATCGAGGCCAAAGCCCTGAGGAAACTGCGGCATCCTTCGAGGTCGAAGAAACTGAGGGCCTTTGTGGAGGGGTGAGGTTCTGCAGTAGGGGCGACCGGGCCGGTCGCCCCTACAAATCTTGACAAGGGCCCGGGAAACAGATATTTTTAGATAGTTAGAAAGGGGCCCATAGCTCAGCGGGAAGAGCCACCGGCTCATAACCGGAAGGTCCCTGGTTCGAACCCAGGTGGGCCCACCAGATTGTCCAAAATGACGATTTCAAGTACATCTGAGCCAGCAAAAATGGGAAGGCCTCTGGAAAGGACCAGCAGGGCCGAAATTAAGGAGTGCACCCCCCGGGGTGCATTTCTTTTTTCAGGAGGGGGAAATTGCGGAATCAATTGGAAAAACTAATTATATTGCAGACCATCGACCTGCGGGTTCTTCAGATGGAGAGAGAAAAAAGCCTGATCCCTCAGTCGATCGCTTCTCTGGAAGAGGAGTTAAAAAAGGAAGAGGAGAAGTTCCGCCTGGAGAAAGAGGGCCATGAGAAACTGCAGAAGGAGCGCCGTAAAAAAGAGAAGGACCTGGAGGAAGAGGTCGACAAGGTGAAGAAAGCGGAGGCGCGGGTCCTCGAAATTAAGACCAATAAGGAATATCAGGCCGTCCTGAAAGAAATTGACAACGCCAAAAAGTTAAACCGCCAGCGGGAAGAAGAAATCCTCGATATTCTGGAGAAGCTCGAAGAGACGCAAAAGCGGATTACGCGCGGGGAGAAGGACTTGGACGAAAAAAGGAAGGAGATGGAGCGGCAGGTCGCCGTTTTACGCCAGAAAGAATCCTCCTTCGAACAGGAAATGGCCGGGAAAGTCCAGCAGAGGGAGCAGAAGGAAAAGGAAATCACCCCCGAACTCCTGAGCAGATACCGGATGCTCGCCGAAAAACGCCAGGGAATTGCCGTAGCCCGAGTGGTCCAAGGGGTATGCCAAGCCTGCCATATGAACCTCCGTCCCCAGCTCTACATCGAACTGCAGAAGCAGGACTCACTGATCATTTGTCCCAACTGCAGCCGGATTCTCTTCTGGGACAATGGCGCGCCCAAAGCTGAAAAGCAATGAGGGAAGACCCCCCTCCTGATTCGCCCCGCCTCTTCGAGGAAAAAAAGGAGACTTCCCCTTCTTCGGAAGGAAGAATCCTCCGGCACCTCTCTCAAACCCTGAGTGTCACCAAAACACTCAAGCGCTTTCCTTCTCTCACCCCCCAATATCTTCAAGAGGTCTTGCAGCGCTGTGCCGACCGGGCCGAAGAAGACCGCAAGGCTCCTCCCCCAGACCTTCAGACGGGGGAATTCCCCGAATTCTTCATCCATGCCGATGGGGCCTCGCGGGGGAATCCAGGGGAGGCCGGGGCGGGAGCGGTCATCTCCGATTCCCAGGGCCGCACTCTCAAAGAATTGAAGGCCTATCTGGGGATAGCCTCCAATAATGGGGCCGAATATCAGGCGGCGATTCTAGCCCTGGAAAGGGCTCTTGAACTGGAAGTCAAGAGGGTGACTCTCTTTCTCGACTCAGAACTGGTCGTCCGCCAGCTTCGGGGCGAGTACCGGGTCCGCGAGCCCCACCTCAAGTCCCTCCACCAGAAGGCCCGGGAGACCTTGAATCGGTTCTCCCAATATAGTATTCTGAGTATACCGAGGGAAGAAAACCGTCGGGCTGACCAACTGGCCAATGAAGCCATAGATCAAAAGATAAAAGAATAGGGGGAAAGGGGAAGAGGGGAAAAGGCGAAACGATAATGAACAAAACACTCCCTTTCTCCTCTTCTCCATATCCCCCCTTTTATGACCATTGCGGAAGGGGGTCGGGGGATCGCCCGCCAGGCAAAGGGCTTGGTGGGAGGAAAGTCCGAGCTCCGCAGGGCAGGGTGGTCGCTAACGGCGACCAGGGGTGACCCCAGGGAAAGTGCCACAGAAAACATACCGCCCCGAGCTTGTCGAGGGGTAAGGGTGAAAAGGCGAGGTAAGAGCTCACCGCGGCCCTGGTGACAGGACTGGCACGGCAAACCCCACCTGGTGCAAGACCGAATAGGGGAGTGTTTGAGAGCGGCCCGCTCGATGCTCCCGGGTAGGTCGCTGGACCCAGGCAGCAATGCCTGGGCTAGAGGAATGATCCCCCTCCCCGGGTCTTCCGGGGAGACAGAACTCGGCTTATAGACCCCGCTTCCGCTTTTCTAATTACAAGGGGAAAAGGCGAAGAGGCGAAAGGGCAAAAAGGGTTGAAGGCTCGTGAAACTTTTTTTCGCCTCTTCCCCCTTTCGCCTTTTCTCCTCATCTCCTTGCATCCAAGAGACAACCTTTCATGCCAACTAAAATTTTTCAGAAAAGGTAGCTGAGATGCCCATGTACGAATTCGAAGGGAAACGACCCAGGGTCGGTGAAACCTCTTTTGTCCATCCCTGCGCGGTGCTGATCGGAGGCGTGACCATTGGGGAAAACTGCTACATCGGCCCGGGAGCGGTTCTGCGGGGAGATTTCGGCTATATCGAAATCGGCGACGGCTCCAATGTCCAGGAGAATGTGGTCATCCACACTTTTCCCGAGCAGACTGCCCGGTTGGCAAAAGACAGCCACATCGGTCACAGCGCAATCGTGCACGGCTCCAAGATCGGGGAAAATGTGTTAATTGGGATGGGAGCCATCCTTCACGAAGGGGTGGAGATTGGAAAGGATTGCATCATAGGTTCCGGCTGCGTGATCACCGATAACCGGAAAATCCCCCCGGGAAAACTCATGGTCGGAGTTCCCGGCAAAATTATTGCCGACGTCTCCCCGGAAATGACCCGGGCTAAAGTCGCCGGTACCCGCCTCTACCAAACCCTTCCCCGCCGTTACCGGGAGACCATGAGATTGATCGAAAGTTAGTCTTATCGTCGCTTAGCCGATTGATCATTGAGTCTTTCACCTATTTTGACTATCGGACTGCGCGGCGGATAGACGGTTGGACTTCTTAAATTGTTCCTTGTTCCTGCGGACCAGGCGAAAGAGTGGCTGGCCAAGGGGATGCGTCTCTTCACTTTCCAGAACGACGTCCGCATGCTCATGGATGCGGGGAAAGCCAATACGGCTCAGTTGAGGGAATTTATCGGCAAAAAAGGTGAGGGTTTTTCCGGGACAGAATCGTAGGGGCGGTTCGCGCGAACGATCCCTACTCCAAAAACATCTCCTGGGTGGCCTCTTCACCGGGTCTCAATACCACAAAATCCTTATCCCACGGCCCCCGGATGATTTTGCGAAAAAAATCCAGCGAGCCTTTGATCTCCTCATATTTCAAGTTCAAAAACCGGGCATTTTCCCGGGCGTGTTGCCGATGGGTCTCCTCCATGCCGAGCTCCGACTCAACGAGGGCGATGCGGGTATAGTTCTTCAGCTCTTCCCGGATTACCCACTCTGCGGTTTCTTTGCCGTAGCGCTGGCAGTACTCTTCAAAAATTCCCAGAGGAGATTTCTTTTCTTCGATCCACCCTTTAGTCAGGTAGTAGGTGCCGGGCTCCCGCTGATGTTCTTCCATGTATCGGGCATTCGAGCCCAGGAATAGAGAAATGCAGTCATGCACTTTGGGGATCAGGAGCGGATGGCGGTTCGCCCGGACCCCCAAAATTCCGTTGCTGCACAGTCCGTAAGCCAGGATGATCTGATCGCCGTCCCATGTCTCCGTTTTATCGATCTCCTCCTGGATGGCTCCTTTCATTTTCTGCGGAGTCCGATGCAGAGACTGTTCCAGGAATATGAAGGAGGCCTCGTCCGATTGGACATGGAGAAGCTCTTCTTTGGAGATGTTACAGGCGATAACCAGGGATTTCTTTTTCTTCATGGTTTGCC